>JBFELW010000007.1:0-16624 GCA_041551995.1 Paenisporosarcina sp. | reverse complement strand
TAGACAGTATTCAAAAAGTGGCCATCGTAGCAGGTTGTGGAGATAAAGTGGAATGGATGGAAGAAGCAGCAAGTAGAGGTGTACAAGCTTATATCACAGGAGAAATTCATTGCCATATAGATAATGATTATGGAAAGAAAAAATTCAATAGTATGAAAGAGTACGCAACAAAAACGCCCATGTCATTACTAGGGGTTTCGCATTCTGCATCCGAATATCTTGTAAAAAAAACATTAATCAATGACTGGTTTACCTCTAATTTTGCTGTCCAAACGGTCTTAATTCCGCAAGAAAAATGGTGGTTATAACTAAAAAAACGCTTGGGAGTCCGAGCGTTTTTTCGCTTTTATGATTATTTACTAATCCATTCCACTAAATCATTTACCATATCTTCTGAAAACTGATGGTTAATGTTCTTATAGATTAAAAAGGTTACGTTATTTCTATTTTCAGTTTCAGTTAAGTATTTAAAATAATCTTCTTGTCCTTTTATTGAGATGGTTTTATCCGAATCACCATGCATAAGTAGTACTGGAGCATCACAACTTTTTCTTTCAATTGGGTTATATTTGTTCATGATCACTTCTTCCTCAAAAGGGAGAGGAGGACGATTAGACACCTCTCTAAACAACCTTTCTGATAACATAAATGAACCTGATCCATTGACGTTTA
Source organism: Paenisporosarcina sp. (assembly GCA_041551995.1). GTDB lineage: Bacteria > Bacillota > Bacilli > Bacillales_A > Planococcaceae > Paenisporosarcina. Next base: position 15,952 of record JBFELW010000007.1, on the reverse strand, counting down.
CAAGACCACTTAGTTCTTTTTGCTTCGCAAAAATACCATTCGCGATAAATCCACCCATAGAACTTCCTACAAGAACTATCTTTTCCCTAAGTATCCCTATCTCATCAATGAATTCATCGAACTCATCAATAGTCGCAAATATTGTTTTCCAGAAGTAATTCTGTGTAGTTTCTGTTGTAAAATGATTTTCCAAGGGATTTCTCGAGTCGTGAAAAATGATTTCCGGGACTATAACTGTATGTCCTATTTTTGCTATCTCTACTGCCAAGTCATTGAAACTATCAACAGTTGTTCCCCAGCCATGATAAATAATGGCTATTAGTCCTGTGCTTTTCTGAAGACTTGGCTCAAATAAATTGTATTTAAATTGATGTGTCTGTACTTTTTTCATATCACTTACCTCAGTCATCTATTATTCTGATAATCCTTATAAAGGCGGTAGCTGTCATGAATTGTGAAAAAACAGGACTGAAAGAAGAAGATTTCCTTCTAACAGTCCTGTTTTTCATTAAATATAAAGTGTTAATTGGTTAAACTGGTTGTTATCATTTACAAGATATTAATAACTCCTAAAAACGTAACAGCTTTAAAAAAGATGCGGAAAAAGACTTTAACTTTAGTGAACTACCAATATTCCAATTCTTTCTATTGGCACATTTTTCACAAAACCTATGTTCCTCATCTACAATTAGGTCAACTAGATTCAAACAAGCATAACATCTATTAATCATTTTTGTTCACACCTTCGCTTTTTTCTCTTTGCATAAGTTATACCCATCTAGTAAAATCTTTAATCTGTTTTTTTAAAAATATTTTTTTCGTCTCATAAAATGGTGCGATGACTTTTAGAAAAAAAAGAATTTACCTTTATTTTGAATCTCGTCACCTGAAAACCCCTTCTCTCTTTAGTAATTAGTCGAGTAAGAGTATGCTAATGTTTCAAAAACAACTCTATTTCAGATAAGTGAACTATGCTACAATCGATAAAAATTATTTGTAAATAAAGGAAGATGTCCATGTTAGAAAAATCCACTATACCCATTCCAGCATTTAACCTTGAAAGAATCATTCGTGTATATACACCAGTGAATTATTCCGATCATGCACAGAAATATCCTGTTCTTTATATGCACGATGGACAGAATGTCTTTGAAGATAAAGATGCGATTAACGGTGTTTCTTTGGATCTTAAAAAGTACTTAGAAGCAAATAAATTAGACATTATAGTTGTAGGGATAGATACAAATACTGTTGGGGATGAGCGGAAGAATGAGTATTGTCCGTGGGTTGATGGAGAATTTAGTAAGAACCTCATTGGTACGCCTAGTTATACAGGAGGGAAAGGAGAAGCGTATGTTGACTTTATTGTGAATGAGCTGAAACCCTTCATTGATTCTAAATACCGGACGCTTAAAGACTCAACAAGTATCGCCGGAATTTCATTAGGAGGATTAATTTCTTTGTATGCTGCTTGCAAGTATCCTACTGTGTTTACAAAAGTAGCTACCCTTTCTTCTGCCTTTTGGCGAAATCAAGAGAAAATTGAAGAATTGATAATAAATACTGATTCATCTATTTTAGAGAGACTATACATGGATGCTGGAACAAGAGAAAATAATGATGAAAAGATTAGTAACGGCTTTCTAAAATCCAATCAAAGAATTTTTGAACTACTACATAACAAAGGTGTAAACGTTCAATTTACGATCATTGAAGACGCAGAACATAACTACACATTTTTCAAAAAAAGAGTTCCAGAAATGTTTTCTTATTTATTCAAATAGAGTATCGGGTTTTACACCGATGCTCTATTTGAATTGGTCTTGTTAAATGATGTTGCTACGTAGGAAATCCTCGATAAACCTCTGCTCCACTTCGATACTTCGAGGTATTTGCTAGAGTCTTTCACGTTCGTTAGAGGAAAGAGAGTACCTCTCTTCTTTACAAATTAAAAATTTCGAATGTCCACGATTGGACCCACTTCTTTAAAGTTTTGATTCTCCATAAACGAAATCAGTTTTTCCGCAGTTTGTTCTGCACTACTTAAAAGCCCTTGTTCTTTATAGTCAATGAACTTATTGAGTAGTGGAAATGCTTCTTCGTTACTTGAACGAATGGTATCTTGCATACCGGTATCGATAATACCGGGAGCAATTGAAACAATTTCTACTGGATTCTCTGCATTTTCTTGTTCAATCGCGACAACCCGTGAAAAATGGTCAAGTCCCGCTTTTGTTGCACAGTATGTTCCCCATCCTTCATATGCATTTCGACCCGCTCCGGAAGAGATATTGACAATACGCTTCGAGCATACAAAATCCTTCAACTTAGAAATAAATGCATTCGAAATAATCATGGGTGCAGTCAAATTCACTGCAATTGCTTTCGCCATTTCTTCTGGATTGACTGAGCCAATTAACCCTATTGGATCAACCATTCCGGCGTTATTAATAAGCGTAAAAGTTATCGCATTTTGTGGCACTTCAGCAAGGACCTCACGCATTAGAGATTCAAGATTTTCCGTTTCGGAAAGGTCTGCTTGTATGAACTTGACGCCTTCTAGTTCACTCTCTGTTCGAGCGACACCAATGACAAAATGTCCCGCTTCTCTCAGCTGTTTAGCCAGTGCAAATCCAATTCCCTTTGACGCTCCTGTAATCACATAGACGTTCATATCAAACCATCCTTTCTTAGCTTCACTCTTTGGAAATCAATCGTAAAACTCCATATGTTTCTTGTCTTCTTTATAATAAACCAATCGATCTTCTAATGTCCCTGTGTGGAACTCGAACTTATGTCCATCTGGATCTTCGAAATAAATCGATTTTTTATCCTGTACATCTCTCTCTCGTCCAGGAAGAATTGACACGTTTAACTCCTTTAGTTTCAGTAGCATGTTATTAAATTCAGATTCGGTAATCGTAAAGGCCATATGCGTATAAGAGGAACGAATCTCATTTCGAGGAATATCAGGTTCTTCATTAAGCGCAAGCCATAAACCATCCAAATCAAAATAGGCAGTCGTTTTCCCCTTAACTAAAAGCCTAGCTCCCAACACATCTGAATAAAATGGTATAGAGCTCGCTAAATTAGAAACAGAAAACAATACATGATTTATTTTCACCTATATTCCCGCCTCCTTATAATACGTTTTCACTAGGCATGGAATAGTCACCTGTAGACTCCATGAAATCTTCAGAACTTGTTACAAATAAAGGCGGTAACGTTTTTCTGAAGTTTTGTGCAGTTACATGGAGTTCAGATGCACGTATGGCTGCATCAACTCGTTCATAATCCGCTCGATCTTGGTATGCCCATATGGCCAGTATTTCCGTTTGACTTTCATTTACCCATCTACCAATCAATTTTGCTCCATGTGTCAACTGATTTGGAAGTAAATACGTGTGGAAGAAATGGTTAAAGGTGTCGTACATTTCCGGGTTAATCGTGTATTGCTTACGTCGATATAACATGAATAAGACCTCCTAGTTTTAACTTACGTCCATTTAATATGAGGTAAATATTCGTTTTTACCACCAGTATCGTTTTTTCACACCCGGTTCTCCAAGTCTTTAGCAGTCTTACTTGTCTCTACTTCTTTCTCATCCTTTAATGTTCCGAACAGCACATCAACAAAAGACGTAGACACCCCATACCAATAGTTTTCATTTTTAAAGTGGTGCAGAATATGCAATTTCTTTATATTTTTACCTATTTTAGTTTTTGGTTTTATTGGTCGATGAGCTACGTAATGCTTCCATTCATAAATCAAGAGCATCATTTTTAAGCCACCAGCAAATGCTACTGTAAGCCATAAATTCCCTGTTATTAAATAAAAGATAAGCACTAATACGGATAGATTAGGAATGCTATACCATAAGGGTAAGAATAATAGATGAAGATTATTTGGATCGGTATGATGGTCGTAATGCAAGCGTTTTATTAATTTAAATAAGAAACTATTTTTTGGTGCTTTTAAATGAAAGAGGAATCGATGTGATAAGTATTCACTGAATATGAAGAGAATCATTCCGAAGGCAAAGACTGCAACTCCCCACACAGTAATACCATTCCATAGTTGCGCAGAAATATTGATGATAATTAAAACCAGTAGAATCGTAATGTCTGGAAACAAAAAGAATTCTCGATATAACCCTTTCATTTAGCCTCGCTCCTCTTCATTTAACTGCATTTGTATTTGTTTTTTCCATATCTCGATACTGTCTTCCATCATTTTCTTCACTAAAATTTCAGCTTTCTCACCATCTTTAGATAACGCTGCCTCCATCAAACTTTGATAGTAGTTTCGAGATGCTTGACGAGACGCCTCATCATGAAAGTAAAGTGTGGCCATTTTAATATAAAGCTTCTCAAAACTATTTAAGATTAATAGATAAATAGGATTTGGTGATGCCGCTGCAAGACCTCTTTGGAGATACCAATCAAATTCTGCAAAAGCTTGTGGTTCATCCAAAACATCATCACTTTCTTTCAATAATGCGACCACCGTTAGAACCTTATGATTCACAGCATCCTTCACATAAGTAGGCGAAAGACTTTTTCTCAACTCAAGCAAGTGAATGGTAAATTCCTTCGGGATATTTTCTTCATCGGCTAACATGTGGTTAAGCGTCATCAGATTGCCATTCTTCCAATAATCATTCATTACAGCTCGTTTGCCACTACGAATCGTGAGCCACCCGTCTCGTTCCAAACGCTGTAGTACCTCCCGTATTACAGGTCGGCCAACCTTAAAATCCAAAGCTAGTTCTCGTTCAGATGGAAGCAATGATTCTGGTGTATAATCGCCATTCCATACTTTTCGAATAAATAATTTCTCTACTTTATCAGTCGCCCTCATTTTTTCACCTCTAAACTGGTATTACCAATTATTTATTTGGTAATACCAGTTTACGTAAAAATATCCTATTATTGCAACAATTTTCTGAAAATATATAAAAAAATTTATAAGTCCGTAGAATTTGTAGCATATAAAAAGCATATGGGTTAAATTTGAAGCAATCAGCTTTACGCTTATCGGCAAATAAAAAAATTGTTCTTACTCTTGTTTAAGTTAAAAGAAGCTAGATGAATTTTACCACTGTATTATTTTATCTATTATTTCATGATGAAGGGACTGATTATATGAAGCTTAACCATGTCACTCTGACATTGTTAGAAACAAGCGATGTACATGGTCATGTTATTCCGATCAATTATGCAACAAATGAAGTAGCATACCTCGGCATGGCACGAGCATCAACTTATATTAAAAGGATGCGTAAAGAACATCCAAATTTACTGTTGATTGATAACGGTGACTCCATTCAAGGAACCCCGTTCACATATCACTATGCAAAATTACGTAATCATTTACCTAACCCCATAGTATCCATCATGAATCACCTTAACTATAACTGCGCAATTGTTGGAAATCATGAATTCAATTATGGAATGTCTATTGCTAATAAAGCAGTTGAAGAATCAGATTTCCCATGGCTGTCTTCCAATATTTTTCATAAAATTTCGAAAGAACCTTACTTTGGCTTTCCTTTTATAGTAAAAGAAATCGACGGTGTGAAAGTAGTCATATTGGGCGTAACAACACATTATATCCCTCACTGGGAAAACCCATCTCATATTGAAGAATTAGAATTTGAAGATGCTTTTCTTGCAACAAAGTATTGGGTAGAATTTATACATAAAACGGAGAGTCCAGATTTGTTGGTTGTCAGCTATCATGGAGGCTTTGAATGTGATCTTGAAACAGGGGAACCTACTGAACGTTTAACAGGTGAAAATCAAGGTTATCAGATGTGCCAGGATATAGAGGGAATTGATCTATTGTTAACCGGACATCAGCATCGTCACATCGCTGCTACCATTAATGATACATTTGTACTTCAACCAGGAAGCAATGCACAATATATAGGGAAAGCTACAGTGTCTTTAAAACGAGATAGTAGCGACAAGTGGCGTATTGAGCATATTGAGGGTGAGGTAGTTCCACTAGCAGATGAGAAACCAGACAATAAAGTTTTAGCCATTGTCCAGGATAGCGAAACGGAAACACAAGAGTGGTTGAATTTGCCAATAGGTAAAATTGAAGGAAGTATGGCAATTGATGATGCATTTGATGTTCGTTTAAATGAACATCCGATGATTGAGTGGATTAATAGAGTTCAAATGGATGCTGCTGGCGTCTCGATATCCAATACATCTCTCTTCAACAATTCGTCTCGGGGTTTACCGTCGCTAGTGACAATGAGAGATATTGTTTCAAATTATATCTATCCTAATACTCTGGCAGTTCTAGAGTTAACCAAGGAAGAGATTAAAGAAGCGTTGGAACTTTCAGCTTCTTATTTTATGGTTAATGAAGAAAATGATATTGTCGTCAACCCAGCATTTGTTTCACCAAAGCCTCAGCACTACAATTATGATATGTGGGAAGGCATTGACTACACGATTGATGTAGCTCAACCTATCGGCAAAAGAATTGTCAAACTATCGTTTCATGAAGATCAAAATGGACCTTTTCCAGTTGTCATGAACAATTACCGGGCTGGTGGTGGTGGTGAATTCACGATGTATAGCAACAAGCCAGTTGTCAAAGAAGTCCTTACGGATATGGCTGAATTGCTAGCAGATTATCTTCTCCAACATCATACTGTAAAGGCATCTGTAAATAATAATTTTAAGGTGATTAACTCGAGATGAGATTCACTGTAGAGAATGAGAAAACCTCGTCACTATCATAGGACGAGGTTTTTTGTATGCGTTTTTATTTCACTTAATTAGTCTCTTCTTCCATACTTCTGTGACTCTTCCTTACTCTTTGTTAAGAAGAAATCCAGAGGTAATCTTTTAAAATTTAGTAGACGCCATAGTGTCCAAATAATAACACCTATAAGCAGTACAAGAGCTAGATAACCCATTTCAATCACTCCCTATACTTCTATTGTAACTCATCATTAGTAGTAAGAGAATAATTTGGCCCACTCCTTAATTTGTAAAATTCCTCACTAATCTAGTAAAGGTCTTCATTTAACTTGTAATTCTCACTATTAATCTTGTTAAACCTTTCATTTACCATTAAGAAAGCCGCCTCCAATAGCTGGAGACGACTTTATTTATTAATTAGAACTTGCTTGAATCTCTTTAAATTCTTCATCCGTAAAAGCTCGCGATCTAGTTAAGAATCGCTTTCCTTCTACTCCTTCTAATGAAAACATGCCTCCTCTACCTTCCACTACGTCAATGATGAGTTGCGTATGTTTCCAATAGTCGTACTGGTTTTTGTGCATGTAGAATGGACTGTCGCCGATTGAACCGAGAAGCACGTCCTGATCACCCACTATTAAATCTCCATCTGGGTAACACATCGGTGCAGACCCGTCACAGCAACCACCTGATTGATGGAACATTAATGGTCCATGTTTGCTTTTCAACATCTCAATCAGTTCAAGTGTAGCATTTGTCGCAGTGACTCGTTCCAGCATACGTCATTCTCCTTTCAATCAAAAGAATCCTAATTTATCTTCACTATAACTAACAAGTAAGTTTTTCGTTTGTTGGTAATGATTTAACATCATTAAGTGATTTTCTCGACCGACACCCGACATTTTGTATCCACCAAATGCGGCATGTGCTGGATATGCGTGATAGCAATTTGTCCAAACACGACCTGCTTGGATCGCGCGTCCAAAGCGGTATGCTGTGTTCATATTACGTGACCATACGCCTGCCCCTAAGCCATACAACGTATCGTTGGCAATTTCAAGTGCTTCTTCATGCGTTTTGAACGTTGTAACAGATACAACTGGTCCGAAGATTTCTTCTTGGAAAATACGCATTTTATTATTTCCCTTAAAGACAGTTGGTTTCACATAATACCCTCCAGCTAACTCGCCTTCTAAAGTATTACGGGCACCTCCTGTTAAGCATTCTGCTCCTTCTTGTTTCCCAATATCTAAGTAAGACAAGATTTTTTCTAATTGCTCAGTAGATGCTTGTGCACCCATCATCGTATTCGGATCTAATGGGTTCCCCGTCTTAATTGCTTCTACTCGAGCTAACACTTTTTCCATAAACTTGTCATAAATCGATTCTTGTACGAGTGCACGAGAAGGGCATGTACATACTTCCCCTTGGTTTAAAGCGAATAAAACAAATCCTTCTACTGCTTTATCTAAAAACGCATCATCTTTATCCATGACATCTTCAAAGAAAATGTTTGGAGACTTGCCTCCTAATTCAAGCGTAACAGGAATTAAGTTTTGAGACGCATACTGCATAATCATACGACCTGTCGTCGTTTCCCCTGTGAATGCTATTTTTCCGATTCGTGGGTTAGACGCCAGTGGTTTTCCTGCTTCTAGACCAAAACCATTGACAATGTTTAACACACCCGGTGGTAATAAATCGCCCACTAATTCAGCGAATACCAGTATACTTGCAGGGGTTTGCTCAGCAGGTTTTAACACGACACAGTTTCCAGCTGCTAGTGCTGGTGCAAGCTTCCAAACTGCCATTAATAATGGGAAGTTCCACGGGATAATTTGTCCAACAACACCGATTGGTTCATGGAAATGATAAGCTACTGTATCATTGTCAATTTGGCTTAAAGATCCTTCTTGGGCACGAATAGCACCCGCAAAGTAACGGAAATGATCAATTGCTAGAGGTAGATCTGCATTCAATGTTTCTCGAACTGCTTTTCCGTTATCCCATGTTTCTGCAACTGCTAACATTTCTAGATTTTCTTCCATTCGATCTGCAATTCTATTTAAAATATTAGCACGTTCAGCTACAGCCGTTTGCCCCCACGCATCTTTGGCAGCGTGTGCCGCATCTAATGCAAGTTCAATATCCTCTGAGGTCGAGCGTGCTATTTCAGTAAAACTTTTACCTGTGACAGGTGTCACATTATCAAAATACTGTCCTTTTACTGGGGCTGTCCATTTACCGTTAATATAGTTATCATACTTCTCTTTAAAAGTGACGATTGACCCTTCTGTATTCGGAAATGCATATACCATTCTCTAATTCCTCCCCTTCTGTGCTAGATTTCCATTGTATGCGCTTTCAATTGATTTTATGAAAGACTGCTAGAATTGGAAATCTGTCACTTTTATATTGTCAGATTTCATTGAATATTACAATAAATAAGGGCTGTAGATTAAGTCATTGTTTATGAATTTCATTGAATCTGTTAAGCTATTTGCAATAGATTAAATAGAGGGTGTTTAATATGAATCTTAATTCCCTAAATAAGTCCGTTCCGGCTCGTATATTCAAGCGAGGTAAAGAATATTATTTAGATGGATCCGTAGGAAAGTTAAAAGAAACGAACCCAAACCATTATCACGCAACAGTAAATGGAACTTATAAGTATTCCGTATTAGTAAAAATCACGGAAAAACTTAATATTCTTTCATCTGATTGTGATTGTCCTCATGCACGGGAAAACTTTTGCAAACATCAAGTTGCTGTTAGTTTAGCGATTATGAACAAACTTTCACCGTCTCCTATAAACAATAAAGCAAGTACTAAATTGCAACCGTCCCAACACTTCGAAGATACCTTAAATCAGTTGGAATTAAAAGAAACAAAAATTATGGTCAAGGCTTCTATTAAATCGGCGACTAAAAGAGGGTTCATTGATTACAATCGTGCTTTTGAAGCAACAGATGGGGCTATGAATGTTCTAGACCGTGTTGACCATTATTTAGAAACTGGTCGTTATCAGATGGCTGTTTTAACTGCTTTGCAAACAATACATCCTATAGTTCAAGCACTCCACCATGCAGATGACTCGGCTGGTACGTTTGGCGAGGTTATCTATCGGTCCCTGGGTCAGACAAAGCAAGCCGTTTTAGAAGGGGAATCTATTTGGTTAGATTCACAGAAGTCTTTCATCTTTGACTCCATCCTATTAACGTCTCAACACAATGCGTTTGATGGGTGGGAGGAATGGAGTTTCGATTTACTTGCAGCCTCTATTCGACTATGTTCTGTTTCTCATTTATTTCAAAAGTTATGGGAGCATTTACAAATGATTGAAAGCTCCTTAGACGACACAGAATCAATGTCAAACTATACGTTAAGTTCTATTAAGACCCTTCAGTATGAACTATTACTAATTAAAGAGGACGAGCAAGAAATTGAAGAATTTTTGAATCAAAACATCCAGTTAAACACAGTGAAGGAACTTGCAATAGAACAATTAATTGCCTCTCAACAGTATGAAAAAGCACTTGAAATTGCACTTCTTGGTGAACAAGATCACGGACAATTACCCGGTTTGTTAAAACAATGGAGAATACATCAGTTTAACCTTTATAAAATCTTGGAAGATGTACCTAAACAAAAAGATTTAGCTTTTTATTTAGTTTCGGCTTCGGCTTTTTCCCTTGATTATTATGATGATTTAAAAGGTCTCTATAGCGAAGATGAATGGCTAGCTGTGCTAGACAATTTGTTATCTATCTTGCAAAAAGATAGGTGGGGTACAACCTATTCAACCATTTTAAAACTAGAAAATATGCATGATCGACTAATAGAACTTTGCACCGAAAATCTAAGCCATATTAAAGAACATGCATTTTGGTTGTCTAAATCACATCCAGACGAAGTGAAAACTTTGTATCAAAACTTCATTTTGCAAATGGCTGAAGAAGCATCAGAGAGAGCTCAATATCGGAGGGTTTGTAAGGAGATTGAGACTTTTCAAAATTTATTTGGCATATATACGGCTTCTCTGGTTGAAACGATAATGTCAAAATACCCTCAACGACCGGCTTTTTTAGACGAACTAAGCAAAATAAAAGGCTTGTAGCGATATAATTCGCTACAAGCCTATTTCAATTACTCTTCATTTGTATTTAATTCAACTACTATTCCGACAACAAGTGTAATAACGACAAACATTGTAATCAACATTAAAACCATTTCACTCAACTCCTACCAAGTTTTGAATCCTTCTGAACCAGGTGGCGCATGTTCAATCATTCCGTATAACGGGATCGCGTAAGCAATGATAATAAGTGCAAAGGCTATACCAATCCAAATCCACCAGTTTTCAAGGAATTTTGGTGTATGTTCACTGTCACTATCAGCCATTGGAAAATCAATGAAATCTTCCTCACGTTCAGCTTTTGGTGAAAGGAACATCGTCATCACGACAATATAAATCAAGATCATCGCTGACAAGAAGAGGATACTTCCCCCGATGGCCATCGTTACATGATTGGTTATGATTCCATCAAACCATTCTAGGGCAGAAGGGTGATTATTGTACCCAGAATAAGCAGTACGTCTCGGCGCACCTAGCAGACCTAAAATATGTTGAGAGGTGGACATTAATAGCATTCCAATAGTCCATGTGAAAATTTGAATAAAACCAAGTTTTTGCATCGTTTTCGTAAATTTACGTCCTGTTAAATAAGGAATTAACCAAAATGTGAGACCCATAAAAGTCATCGCCACTGGTGTTCCCACCGTAATATGGAAGTGACCGACAATCCATAATGTATTGTGAACAATTTCATTCAGTTGGAAGCTCGCATTAATAATCCCACCAGCTCCACCTGGAATAAAGAATGCCATTGCTATAAAGATTGAGGTAAAACGCACATCTTTCCAAGGCAGTTTTGTAAACCAACCAAATAGTCCTTGACCACCTTTTTTACGTCCAGCAATTTCGAAAGTGGCAAACATTGAGAAGGCTGTTAATAACGATGGAATAATTACCATGAAAGTTAAGACTACTTGCAAGAACTTCCAGAAGTTTGAGATACCTGGTTCAGTCAATTGATGATGGAACCCAACTGGAATCGAAAAGAGAATAAATAATACAAACGCTAAACGTGCTAATGAATCACTAAATACTTTTACTCCAAGCAATTTTGGTACGATTACATACCATGCCATGTAGGCAGGCAATAACCAGAAATACACAAGTGGATGGCCAAAATACCAAAATAGTGATCGGCTCAATTCAACATTAATTGTATCCACCCAACCAAAAGCCCATGGAATGTATTGGAATAGGACTGTTGCCACAACCCCAAGACATGCAATTAGCCACATAATAAGCGTCGTAATCGTCATGAAAGCAAATAACGGGCTGAATTTTCCTTTGTTTGCTTTTCTCCAAACCATATAATGACCGATTAAAGCAAAACTACTAATCCATGTTCCTACCACAAACAAAGCTAGGCCTACATAATACCAGCCACTTGCTTTTAGAGGTGCATAGAAGGTATATAAAACAGAAGCTTCTCCCGAAATAATCATAATGGTTGCTAAAACGGTACCTATTGTTGTTACTGCAAATCCTATCCATGACCACAGTAGAACTTTTGGACCAAAACTACCAAGACTCTTACTCATACCGGTAATGAAGAATCCAAAAATAAAATACGTAGTAAAAATAAGTGCTAATAGCACACCATGTGCTGTTAAAATTTGATAGTAATCCACCCAACTCGGTAGATTGAGAGCATCATTACGAATGAAGACCTGCAGTAGCCCCATTAATGTTCCAATCAAAAAAGCGATGTAGGCAACTGCGATAAACCATAATGCTAGTTTCCGATCTTGTGCAGCTATCATCGTTAATACACCTCTATTTCTGAAAACATATAATGGTGGCCAGATCCACAATACTCATTGCAAAGAATTAAGTATTTCCCTGGTTTATCGAACGTGTATGATTTGGTGGTGATTTGACCAGGCACAACCATCATGTTGACCTTTGTATTATCAATCGTAAAACTATGCACGACATCTTTACTTGTTAATTTAAAAATAATTTCTTTTCCAACTGGAACTCTTACATCTTGACCATCGTAGCCAAATGCCATTGCCACAACCGCAACTTGGTATGTATCTTCATCAAGTTGTGTAACTCCCGGATTGTCAAATGGTGCTGTTTGATCCACTTTTTTCGGGTCAATTGTCTCCATTCCCCCTGCAGGTGTATGGTTATGAGCAAATGCGCTAACTCCAACTATACTTAAAAATATAATAAGCGATATAATACCAAATGAGAGCCATATTTTTTCAAATTTATGTAGATGCATCTGTATCTACTCCTTTCATAGTGCTACATACATTAAATAAACAATTAACCACATGGCGATAATAATAACCCCAACACCTAAAACACTGACTAAAGTGCCCTTCAAATTTACTTCTGGATTATGTTTTGATTTACTCAATTTTTCTCACCTCTTACGTTTGTTCATCTTATGTTTAGCGTAAACGATTAGTACTATAGAGGGTGTGACATATATCACATATGTCATACTTTTTAAGGATTGTTCAATTTATTGACAAATAAAAAAGCGATTTACCATTTTTGGTAAATCGCTTCCTTAATCTATTTTGCAAAATATAATCGGACAATCTTCACAATTAATTTCATCTTTTAAGTATTGAATGTTATGGATGAAGATCTTTCCTTCTATCATGTAAATGATATTGAGCTTCTTCAATTCACTTAACATCCTATTCACTACTTCACGTGTCATTCCACAAAAATTGGCAAGTTCTTGATTCGTTAAAACTAAATCAATTAAAACCCCGTTCTTCTCTTGTTTACCGTAACTATTTGTTAGTCGAATTAGGGTAGAATATAATGCCCCTTTTTTTCCATGAAGCATGAGGTCACGAAATTTCGTTTGCGTTTTTTGTTGATTAATGCCCATCCACTTCATAAATGCAACGGCAAGTTCCGAGTTACACGTGAGTGCTTCTTCCAAATCTTCAACACTAAATTTTAGACATACTACGTCTTCCAGGACTTTTGCATTAAACATATACTTTGAAAATGTTGAGAAAATTGATATTTCTCCAACAATTTGTTTTGGACCGCATATTCTTAAAGTTAATTCACGGCCATCGGGTGTAATTTTACCGATTTGGACCTTTCCTGATTGGATTAAGTATGTTCCTTTTATCGGATCACCTTCTCTAAAAATATAGGTGTCCTTTTTATATTCTTTTATCTCATGCGGAACGGTAAGTAACTCTTTCAAATCTGAAGACATATCAACTTTTTCTTCATTCAAATAAAGCCCACCTTTCCTTCTGTTGTTTCTTATTTAAAGGTATCATAGTCCTCATGTCGGGTATAGTAAATAATCCGTAAAGAGTGTTCCCTATTTAATACGTACTATCATTATACGTTATACTATATGTATTAAAAAAAGCGGGTGATTCTAATTGCGTATTAATAAATTTCTAAGTGAAGCTGGTATCGTCTCTCGACGCGGTGCTGATAAATGGATAGAAGAAGGACGAATTACGATTAATGGAGTGAAAGCAGAATTAGGAAGTAAGGTCGAACCTGGTGACGAGGTTCGGGCAGATGGTAATACGGTAAAGCATGAGGATCCTTATGTTTATATCGCGCTGAATAAACCCGTTGGTATAACTAGTACAACCGAACGACATATTCAAGGAAATATTGTGGATTTTGTTAATCATCCACTGCGTATATTTCATATCGGTCGACTCGATAAAGACTCGCATGGTTTGATTTTATTAACAAACGATGGGGATATTGTGAATGAAATATTACGTGCTGAGAATGAACACGAAAAAGAATATATCGTAAAGGTTGAACAACCCGTTACTCAAGCATTCATTCAAGAGATGTCAGAAGGTGTTGAAATCCTGGATACTAAAACATTGCCGTGTAAAGTAGAAAAAATCTCAAACTTTGTATTCAAAATCACATTAACTCAAGGGTTAAATCGTCAAATACGCCGTATGTGTGCAGCTCTTGGATACGATATTAAAAGCCTACAGCGAGTGAGAATTATGAATGTTTCGATAGACGCTTTATCAATAGGACAATGGCGAGACTTAACGAAAGAAGAATTAAATGGACTATTTGAAATGCTTAACTATACACCAAAACGGTAATAGAAGAGCAAAGAGATCGGAGGCTAATTGTTATGATATCGATTGTTCACACAGAAAATTTAACAGGTGCTCGAATTAGCGGCGATTACTGGGATTTAGATGCGCTTAATCATGCTTTTTATAAAGTAATAGGCGATGAAAATAAGTATTATGACTGGAAAGGTCCTAGAGAACGTATTCTGGGAATATCCCTTAAAGTTCGTCAGGCTCTCCAAGGCGAAAAACATATAGATCATGTGGAAAATGGCTTAAATAAAGAAATGATGAAGGAGAAGGATATAGTTACAACAGATAAAAATATATATTATTCTGTTGAGATATTATGGCCAGAACTGCTTTTTACGACCATTGCGTTAAATGATTTTGTGCGGCTTCATTCTAAAGAACATACTCACCCTTTAATAGACGTTTATATATCGTGTGTTCATAAGTTTCAATCCGTTGTCTGCGAAGCACTTGAAAAAGTCTTGAGCAAAGAAGAATTAGAACCTTTTATGAAGATCCTTGGCAGTAAGGAAACGAATGTCCAAGAATATGCCATCCAATTTGTTGATATGCTCAATATCGCTTACATTAACTCTACAAAAGAACTACGCGAAAAGTCTTTAGGAACAATTGCTTTAAAATTAGCTGTTCCAGATAAAGATTATATCTCTTTTAAAGAACAGGTCATTATAAATGCTAATAAAACAAAGAGTGACATCCATGATATACCGATTACCAAAAAGTACCCTGAAGAAATTGAGTGGTGAGTGTTAGGTTGCACATGAATCAAAAGAATACAATTAAAAGACTAAGTTCACATTGAACTTAGTTTTTTTATTGGTTTATTTCTATTAATTTGTTTTATAACCATCTTGAAACTTCATACATATGATTCGTTCGCCGTTTCCAAAACATTTAATCTCGCATTTATTAATAGATAGAATGGGGGTGAGATTATCATGTTTCGTCGTCGAAATCCAAGAGTAGGCGGAGTAAGCGATGTTCAGCCAATCGTATGTCCACCATTGTG
>JBFELW010000006.1:0-17006 GCA_041551995.1 Paenisporosarcina sp. | reverse complement strand
TTTTAATCATGTTATATACGTCCTGTAATTCTTCTTTATTCCCAATTGGATGTACATGGACCAGTTCTGAATTGCATTTTGAGATGAATGTCCCATCTTCGTCAAATACATAGGCAATACCCCCTGACATTCCAGCCGCAAAGTTTCGTCCGGTCGTACCTAAGACTACAACTTTACCACCTGTCATGTATTCACACCCATGGTCTCCGACTCCTTCAACCACTACATTTGCTCCACTATTACGTACACAGAAACGTTCTCCAGCAACCCCTTGAATATATGCTTCACCCGCTGAGGCACCGTAGAAAGCAACGTTTCCGATAATAATATTTTTCTCTGGTGTAAACGTTGCAACTGAATCAGGATGGACAATTATCTTCCCTCCGGATAAGCCTTTTCCAACAAAGTCATTGGAATCTCCAATTAATCTGAGTGTCATTCCCTTCGGAATAAACGCACCAAAACTCTGACCTGCAGAACCTTTAAGCGTTAATTGAATCGTATCTTCTGGTAATCCATTTTCACCATACCGTTTCGTAATTTCACTACCTAACATAGTTCCTGTTACACGGTTAATATTACGAATGGCTGTAGTAAACTTTACTGGCTCTTGGTTTTCAATTGCATTTCGGCAGTGTGGAATTAATTCTTGGAAATCTAGCGTTTTCTCTAATTCATGATCTTGATCTACAGAATGATAGCGTCCTACTTTATCTGGAAGATCAGGAGAATAAAGCAATGCTGAAAGATCAATATCTTTTGCTTTCCAATGATCAATTGCTTCGTTAACTTCAAGCGCATCTGTTCTTCCAACCATTTCGTTTATGGTTCTAAAACCTAATACGGCCATTAGTTCTCTTGTCTCCTCAGCAACAAACCTCATAAAGTTGGCCACATGTTCAGCGTCTCCCGTGAAGTTTTTACGTAGCTCAGGATTTTGAGTCGCAATTCCAACAGGGCATGTATCTAAATGACACACACGCATCATCACGCATCCCAATACAACAAGTGGAGCTGTTGAAAACCCATACTCTTCCGCTCCAAGAAGTGTAGCTACTACAACATCTCTTCCTGTCATCATTTTGCCATCTGTTTCAATCACAATTCGATCACGTAGCCCATTGAGCAGTAGTGTTTGATGCGTTTCAGCCAATCCAATTTCCCATGGTAAGCCTGTGTGTTTTAAGCTTGTTCTAGGAGCCGCACCGGTCCCTCCGTCGTAGCCACTAATTAATATAAGGTCAGCTCGACCTTTCGCCACACCTGCAGCAATTGTTCCAACTCCTACAGCAGACACTAATTTCACGCTAATTCGTGCTTGTGGATTAGCATTTTTCAAGTTATAAATTAACTCAGCCAGATCTTCAATCGAGTAAATATCATGATGAGGTGGTGGAGAGATTAATTCCACTCCTGGTGTAGAGCCACGTACTTCTGCAATCCATGGGTACACTTTCTTCCCGGGAAGATGTCCACCCTCACCAGGTTTGGCGCCCTGTGCAACTTTAATTTGAATTTCATCTGCATTGACAAGGTATTGACTCGTCACTCCAAATCGACCTGATGCTACTTGCTTAATCGAACTTCTTCTAGAGTCGCCATTTAAGTCTGGTGTAAAACGGTCAATTCCTTCACCGCCCTCACCTGAGTTACTTCTTCCCCCTATACGGTTCATTGCAACCGCTAAGGCCTCATGTGCTTCAATGCTAATGGCACCATAAGACATGGCACCCGTTTTAAATCGTTTACATATTTCATCTATCGATTCCACTTCTTCAATTGGAACAGAAGGCCTTTCTTTAAACTTCAAAAGTCCTCGTAACGATTGTAAATTAGTCGTTTCATCGGTCAGCATTTTTGTGTATTTCTTAAACGTTTCATAGTTGTTTGTTCGACAAGCATGCTGCAGTGTATGAATCGTACTAGGGTTATATTGATGATCCTCACCATTCGCACGGTATTGGAATTCATCTCCCGCTTCCAACGCTTGCTGATGTCCACGACTTTCCCCATATGCATTTTCATGTCGCATAAGTACTTCTTTTTCAATTATATCTATACCGATTCCACCTAAACGTGAAGACGTTCGCGTGAAGTATTTATCTATCACGTCCATATGGATACCGACAGCTTCAAAGATTTGTGCCCCTCGATAACTTTGAATAGTTGAAATACCCATTTTAGATAGAATTTTTATAATGCCATCTGTTACGGAGTAAATATAGTTACTTACTGCTAGATCTAGCGAATCGATTGCCAATTCACCTTTATCCATTAATTCACGAATAGAATCGAACGCCAAATAAGGATTGATGCCTTCAGCTCCATAGCCTATGAGAGTGGCAAAATGATGGACTTCTCTCGGTTCACCAGATTCAATCAATATGCTAACTTTGGTTCTCGTACCTTGGCGAATTAAGTGATGGTGAAGTCCCGAAACAGCTAGAAGTGCAGGTATTGCAGCAAACTCTTTTGACACACCTCGGTCGGACAAAATGAGTAATGTAGCCCCTTCTTCAACTGCCTGATCTACTTTTTCAAACAACCTATCCAGTGCTTTTTCCATCTGACTTTCACCTTCTTTTGATTCAAAAAGGGTTGAGAATGTCATTGTTTTAAATCCATCGAGTGATTGATTAACCAATTTGTCAAATTGTTTATTTGTCAGGATAGGTGTTTTCAATCGAATATGCTTACAACTAGTCGCATTCGGCACAACTAAGTTACCTTCAGCACCTATTGTTGTATCAGACATCGTAATGATTTTTTCGCGTATTGCATCAATTGGGGGGTTCGTTACTTGTGCAAATAATTGTTTAAAGTAGTTATATAACAACTGAGGTTTTTTTGATAATACAGCTAGTGGTGAATCATAACCCATTGAACCTACTGGATCTTTCCCTTCAGTTACAAGTGGTTTCACAATTTTGGTTAGCTCTTCTCTTGTATAACCAAATGCTAATTGTTGCTTTAGTAAGTCTTCACTCGTATATAACGGAGTCTGTCCATTCGTATCCGGTAGTTCATCTAAATCAACCATATTTGTTAACCACTTCTTATAAGGTTGTTCAGAAGCAATTTGAAGTTTGACTTCTTCATCTGGAATAATTGTTCCTTTTTCTAGGTCCACCAGAAGAATTTTTCCTGGTGCTAGTCTATCTTTATATTCAATATCATCCGCAAAAATATCTAACGCTCCGACTTCTGATCCTAAGACAATCATGCCACTTTTTGTTACGTAATAACGAGCAGGTCTTAATCCATTTCGATCTAGACAGGCGGCAATTTGATTTCCATCAGTGAACACAAGTGCAGCAGGACCATCCCACGGCTCCATTAATGTACTATGATATTCATAAAAATCCCGTTTTTCCTCTATGATTGTTTTATCATTTGCCCATGGTTCAGGTACCATCATCATTGCTGTATGTGCAAGTGATCGTCCAGAGAGATGTAAAAATTCAAATGTGTTATCAAATATAGATGAATCACTACCATCATAGTCAATGACAGGTAGTACCTTTTGTAAATCGTCATGATTGAAAAACTCGGATTCACACATATTCTCTCGCGCTCTCATCCAATTAACATTGCCTCTTAATGTATTAAATTCTCCGTTATGGATCGAGTAGCGATTAGGATGTGCTCGCTTCCAACTTGGGAAGGTGTTTGTACTAAACCGGGAATGAACAAGTGCTAAAGCGGATATGAAATCAGGATGATTTAAGTCGATGAAAAATGAATCTAGTTGTTCGGGGATCAGCATTCCTTTGTAGACAATGGTACGAGTAGATAAACTACTAATGTACACATCTTCAAACTCTTTAACCCCTGTCATTTCTTTCTCAATACGTTTCCGGATAATGTACAATTTACGCTCAAAATCCAATTGACTTTCTAAATCGCTCGATTTTTGAATAAACAGCTGTCTGATTGTTGGCTTAGTTTTGGCAGCGACTTTCCCAACAAATGAGTCATTAATCGGAACAGGACGCCAGCCTAAAAATGTTTGACCTTCTTCAAGAATGATTCTCTCGAAGATTTCTTTACTTTTCATTCGTGTATTGTGATCCTGAGGTAAAAATACCATACCAACACCATATTCACCTTCACTAGGCAAAATAATGTCTTCCTTCTCACACTGTTTTTGGAAAAACCGGTGAGGAATTTGCGTTAGTATCCCTGCGCCATCTCCAGTACTTGTATCAGAGGATTGTCCCCCCCTGTGTTCCATATTGCACAAGATGGTTATGGCATGTTGAACGATATCATGTGTTTTCTTTCCATTTATATTGGCAATCATACCGATGCCGCATGCTTCATGCTCTTGCTCTGGATCGTATAATCCTTGTAAAGCCGGATAACCACTCTTAGTCATAACAACTCCCCCTTCTCTATTAACCTTTTAAAAGATGTTGTATTTTATGATTGACCAATCCATACATATACCTCTCTAATATCTAACAAGTATACCATAAAATTGTCTTTCACATAAAATTCTGACAAAATTTTATATGCATTTTTACTTGTAATTATGAATGAAAACGCTATCATTATTATTTTCTGTTTACTACCAAACACTATATAGCACACACTTTCTAGGTGAATTGCTGATTTTTAATTTTAAGTGCAAAACATTTTTTATACAAAATGAAAGTCTCCACTTCACAATAAAGGACCTCTGTATTTTTTAATTAAAATACAATAGTTTTTAGTTAATAGTAAGATTCTAACTTGTTACTAGATTTTGTTTCAATGTCCAAGCTCCGCCATGCGTATTATTTCCTTGCTCATGTATGGATTGACGGGATAAATTTTTTCTAGATAGTTTAAAACATATATTGCTGAAGCAGGAACGTGGTTATACCCTTGCATCATGTCCTCCATGATATTGACAAAGTGTGGGAATCTCTTCTCCAATCGTCTGTCACTACTAAAAATATCCGGGAAATAACTCACTTCATTTTCAGTAAGATGTAACACTGATAAGATACTGTCGACAGCATGACCTTGTACGAACTTCATTGCAGATAACTTTTCTCCTCTTGCGTAACGACAAAGTCCTACATACAAATTGGTCAAAGCCTCATTCACTGCATAATCAAGTGACTCTTGTGGAAGTGTAGTATCTTGGTAAATAGGAATCGTCATTTTCTGGTTGGTATAAGACGGATGATTCCACACGATGCGACCAGGTGAATACGAAATATGCTCCATTTCATTTTCTTCAAATACTGCAAACTCACCATAAATGCCATCTTTAAATAAGATTTTATGACCATCTTTCGTATTTTGAAAAGAAAAGGCTAATGGATGAACCGTTTCAAGCCAATCTAGTTGGTCAATAAAACGGGGCTTATAATTTGGTTTGACAATGACAAAAAAATCTAAATCAGAATATTCATCTAAACGTTCTAGCTCCACACCAACTGAACCAAGTCCTAATAATAAAAGCGCACCATCATTTCCTTCTAGACTTAAACCAATCTCATCTAATCTACTCAATAACTTTTCTTTTCTCATTTACTATTCCCCCTCTAAATATGCAAAAAGAGCCCAACCACGTATTTGCGAGGTTGAACCCAATCGTTACATTGCCTTTTAATTGTATGATTATTATGAAAATATCATTCCTTTAGGTAGTTGTCAAAATTGTAGTAAAATACCTAGATTTAACTTGATTTGAGTAGCGGATACCTATTATGATAATTATTAACCCATTTTATTGGTAAGGAGAATTTCTGTGACTACTCTATTAAAAGACATCATCACTGTATTTGAAACAGATCGTTTAATTTTGCGCATGCCTCAAGTTGGTGACGGAGAAGTAGTGAATCATGCCATCATTCAATCAATTGTTGACTTGAAACCATGGCTTCCTTTTGTACAAACTATACCAGCAATAGAAGATACGGAAGCGAATATTCGAGAAGCCGTAGCCAATTTTATTCTCCGAACAGCCTTACGATTTCTTATTTTCAATAAAGAAACTAATGCGTTTATCGGTACAACTGGTTTTCACAACATCGACTGGGATGTTCGAAAATTAGAAATCGGTTACTGGATCGACTCACAGCATAGTGGAAAAGGATATATGGTCGAAGCGATTGAACAGTTGACTCACTATGCATTGGAAGGTCTTGAAATGAAACGCGTGGAAATTCGAACAGATGCTGAGAATGTTAAAAGTCGTGCTATTCCTGAAAGGTTGGGTTTTCGTCTCGAAGGGATTCTTGAAAACGAAGATTTATCGGTTGACGGTAAACGATGGACAGATACATGTATTTACGCAAAAACAGTTAAAAAGCCCTGAACGGAATCTTACTTCCGTAAAGGGCTTTCCTATTTATAGATTCGTTTACCAACTATCTATCAACATATAAAGACCTGTAAATAGTAAGATTACGTATGTGAAAATTCGAAAGATACGCTGGTTAATTCGTTTAAATAAAAGCTGCCCCAAATACAAACCTACTAATACAAGCGGTAGAGCAAAACTACTTGTTACCCAAATTGTTTTATTTGTTCCAACAAAAATGATTTGCATGATCAAACTTGTCGAATAGATAAATAAATAGAAGGCTAGCGTAGTGCCTCTTAACTTTTCCTTACTCGTTTCTGTTCCTGAAAAATAAAGAAGTAGCGGTGGTCCAGGCATACCTATACTACTTGTCAACGAGCCCGACAGACCACCAACAATAAGGTCTCTACCTTTACTCTGATTTATACGGAGCTTGAGAATCAACATTATTGTAACTAGCAATATGATGAGACTGATTCCAAATTTCAATTTCTCAACATCTAAAAATATAAAGATCATAATGCCCATTGGCAAACCGATAGCACTACCTAACACAAAGCGTTTTATAATCCCAAAATCTATATCACGCTTAATTTTGGTCAGTAGAGAAAGAGAGATAAAAAGAGATAAAATGATATTGATTTGGATGGCTTCTCTAGTTTCAAAAATAAGAAGCAGAAAAGGTGTGGCCAAGATTGAAAAACCAAACCCCGTACTTGTCTGAAGAACTGAAGCCAACAGAATTACGAAAATAAATATAAATATGTCCATTTAACCACGATCCTTTTTCATTAACAATTAATTTAATGTTTTTCTTTTTAGTACATATAACACATAGTCTTATCCATGCATAGCATACATAAGGAAACATACAGCTAAAGATGGAGGCATGAGTATGGTAAATTTTCAATCTTTTCATGGTACAGTCACCATGATTAATGATTTTTTAATTGGCGTTAATGATGAAGGTGAAGGTTGTTATACTTTACTAACGGTTGATAACGGTCAAGGCAATTTAGTGAAATTTGTGGTTTCACCCACTACTTACTTTGTAGACCATGTAATGGTGGGGGTTGGAGACAGGATAACTGGATATTATGATGGAGACGCTCCAGTTCCTCTCATTTTCCCACCACAATATCAAGCTCTTGTTATAGTTAAAGACAGCCCGTATCAAAATGTGAAAATTGACTATTTCAATAGCCAGTTAGTGAGTAGTGATGGTCAATTAAAATTAAACTTATTACCTTACACGCCAATAGTATTAACGAATGGGCAACTATTTTCAAAAAATCCTGCAAATCGGAATTTAATTGTGATTTATGGGATTACCACAGCAAGTATTCCAGGCCAAACCACCCCTTATAAAGTCATAGTGTGGTGCTAAAAGATTTTAATCTCCGTCATTCTTTCTATACTAACAGTTTAAAAATTATTCTCTCACTGCGCCTAAAAACGGAACGATATAAATCCGTGTATACCAACTCTTATTCTACTCCTATACACCCTCTTTACACTAAGATATAGTAAAACTAGGTGATGATATGAAAACAAATATATATTTGAACAATGAGAAATTTATCGCAGGGATGACTATAAAAGATGAAGCCGAATTTGAAAATAATAACATGGCCCTTCATGTCTGTGAAAACCCAATTAATATAGTGGAAAATCGTGAGAAATTAGCTACTTTCTTAGATTGTGAGCTGGATGATTTTGTTTGCGCCAATCAAACACATAGCTCGAACTTTCACCGAGTAACACTTGATGATAAAGGGCGAGGGGCAACTCGAAAGGATACGGCCATTGAGGATACAGACGCCTTGTATACATATGAGCCTAATCTCTTATTATGTAGCTTTGTTGCCGACTGTGTCCCGGTGATTTTTTACAACAAAGTAAATGGTCTCATTGGTGTGATTCATTCTGGCTGGCAAGGTACAGTTAAAGAAATCTCTATGCGTGTTTTTGAGCACCTCATACAAGTTGAAAAGTGTGATCCACGTGATTTACATGTGCAGATTGGTGCAGCATTGAGCCAGGAAAAGTTTGAAGTAGATGAAGATGTATATGTTAAGTTTAAAGATCTTGGCTATACGGAAGATTTTATCTATTACAATAACCAAACGCATAAATATCACATAGACAATCAGCAAACCGTAAAAAAGCAAATTGAGTTGACAGGTATCCCCGCTGAGCAGATTTTGATTGAACAGACCTGTACGTATTTAAGCCCGCGTGGTTTCTCCTATCGGGAAGACAAACAAACTGGAAGACATCTTGCATTTATTATGAAAAAAGACGATTGACTACACGGAAAAAATTATAACCGATTTTAGCAGTGACAAACAAAAAAGCACATCAACTTTAGACGTTGATGTGCTTTCATATTTTTCTCGAATAAAGATGCTCTATTTGCTGGTACTAACTTAATACTTTATATAAACGTTTTTATTTTTGAATAAACATTTGTGTCCAGTGATTGCCGTCCTGTACATAGCCTACTCCAATATGGGTAAAGTTCTTGCTAAGGATATTTGCTCTATGACCTTCGCTATTCATCCAAGCTTTTACTACTTCAGATGCAGACCTTTGACCTTGTGCAATGTTTTCTCCTGCTGATCTATAAGTAATGCCAAAGTTTTTCATCATTGTAAACGGTGAACCATACGTTGGACTTGTATGACTAAAATATCTTTTATCATTCATATCTTGAGATTTAAACTCTGCTACTCTTGCAAGCTCCCAGTCATTCTTCAAAGCTGGAAGTCCAGCATTTGCTCTTTCAACATTTACAAGTTTAATCACTTCTTGCTCTACACTAGCTTGTTCTTTTGTAGGAACATTAATCGTTTGTCCAGGGTAAATAAGATTTGGATTTGCAAGCTGTGGATTTGAATCTATTAATTCCTGAACGCCCGTTTGTGTTTTAACCGCAATTTTCCATAGGGAATCTCCTGAAATCACTTTATATGAACTAGCCGCAGAAGCGCTAATTGGAAATAATAAAGTTATAGTCAACAATGAAGCAATAGTTACTTTACCAATTTTTCTAAACATCGAATCATTCCTTTCGTTTGTTATATATTCATCATAAATAGTTTAGTTGAATAATAAACCTCTAAATATATGGAAGGATTATTACAGAAATGTTACACCTGAAATTAATAAATATATATCTCTTGATATAGGGGGTTTGATCCAATTAAATAGAGTAACAATTTTGAAATATAACTGTAATAGGAAATTATTACTACAAAAAGAATTAGCTTTAATTGGATACATTTTATATTATTAGTAGATTTATCATATTTCTTGATTGCTCCAACCTCAATGGCATGATTCTTCTATTATCTTTTCTGATAGTTGTTAAAACTTTTTGACTAATTTTAGAAAAACCCAATAAAAGGACATCAACTAACGTTGATGTCCTTTACAATTTCTATTCATGGATTCATGGAGCAGAAAGACAGGTATTTAAATAGTCTTTATTACAGACATCAAAATGCACACTTACTGTACTGCTTCCCACTTGGCAACTTCTTCTCTAACTCGTGGTGCCACTTCTGTTCCCAGTAATTCAATGGCTTTCATTACATCCGCATGAGGCATGGTTCCAACAGGTACATGTAACATAAATCGAGTAATACCTACGTTCTTTCTTAGATGAATGATTTTTTGGGCAACTGTTTCTGAATCGCCCACATAAAGTGCTCCTTCAAAGCTTCTTGCCGCATCAAAAGCGGCCCGGTCATAATGTCCCCATCCGCGTTCCCTTCCAAGGACGTTCATCACTTGCTGTGTCGGAGGGAAAAATTTATCAGCCGCTGTCTCATTATCTTCAGCTATAAACCCATGTGAATGAGATGCTATTGGTAATTTGGACACATCATGACCCGCTTGAGCCGCAGCTTGTTTATATAGCTGGACAAGTGGAGCAAATTGTACAGGACGTCCGCCTATAATCGCTAGCACAAGTGGCAAACCTAACAGTCCCGCTCGTATGACTGATTCACTATTACCCCCGCTCCCAATCCATACAGGTAAAGGATTTTGAACTGGACGTGGATATATACCGATGTTATCAATAGCTGGTCGATGCTTTCCTGACCACGAAATGACTTCTGACTTTTGTAATTTCAACAGCAATTCAAGTTTCTCTTCAAATAGTTCATTATAGTCTTTCAAATCATAACCGAATAGTGGAAACGATTCGATGAACGAGCCCCTGCCAGCCATAATTTCTGCGCGCCCATTTGAGATGCCATCAAGTGTAGCGAAATCTTGAAAGACCCGAACTGGATCTGCAGAAGATAATACGGTGACTGCACTCGTAAGTCTAATACGTTTTGTCTGTGACGCAGCAGCAGCTAACACCACGGCCGGTGAAGACGCGGCAAAATCTTGACGATGATGTTCTCCTACCCCAAATACATCCAACCCTACTTGATCGGCAAGTACAATTTCTTCAACGACTTCCCGTATTCTTTGGGCATGACTAATCGCTTCACCCGTTATAACGTCAGGTGTTGTTTCCACAAACGTACTTATTCCTATCTCCATTAGAAAACCTCCTAATTAAATGTAAGTAATCATTACTAAAATCAAATAATTCTCAGTCAAATATATCTCATATTCGAGACTTTTTCATTTAATTAGGATTCCTCCATCGGAGTAAGAATAAGTATTTAAAATATCTTATAAAAAACGGTCACTTCCCATATCCAATAACAAGACTGGACTTGAGGTATTTTAATAAACAAGATTTTTTTCGTATTCTTTCATCCAACTTGTGTGTACTTTTTCATATCTTCTACAAAACCTCTTACTTCTTCCTCTTTTGTAGCCCATGAGGTGACTAATCGAATCGCAGAATGGTTGGAATCAATTTCTTCCCAAACATAAAAAGAATAATTCTTTTCAAGCTCTTTAATGAGTTCGTTAGGCAATATCGGAAAGATTTGATTTGATGGTGAATGAGTTAAGAATGATAAATGAGCATTGCTACATCCTTCCCTAAGAAGAGTGGCCATATCATTCGCATGTTGGGCTAATTCAAAAAACAAATCATCCAGGAATAACTCATGAAATTGAATGCCTAACACTTTCCCTTTTGCAAGAAGAGCACCTTTTTGTTTCAAATGAAAACGAAAATCTTCTTTTAAAGAGTCCTGACAAATGACTAAAGCTTCTCCTAAAAGTGCTCCATTCTTAGTTCCCCCAATATAGAAAGCATCAACCAGTGATGGAAAATCGCTAAGATTCAAGTCACTTTCGTCAGAACATAGAGCTGACCCTAACCTTGCTCCATCCATATATAATATAAGGAAGTATTCCTGGCAAAAATCTTTTAAATCCTTTAGTTCAGCTTTAGTATAGATTGAACCAATCTCTGTTGAATTCGAAATATAAACCATCTTTGGTTTTACCATATGTTCATCCTTATGTAGGTCCAGGACAGTTTTTAGTTGTGAGGGGGAGAGTTTCCCATTTTCTGTTTCTACTGATATGATTTTATGGCCTGTTGCTTCGATAGCACCTGTTTCATGTGTAAGTATATGACCTGTACTAGCAGCAATCACAGCTTCATGTGGTCGCAGAAAAGCAGATATTGCCGTTAAATTCGTTTGAGTACCTCCGGACAAAAGGTGTATATCGACTTCTTTATTCCCAATTTTACCCTTCAAAAGCTCGATTGCTTTTTGAGTGAATTGATCACCTCCATACCCTTCCTCTTGCACGAAGTTTGACTCAATTAATGCTTGTAATATTCTAGGATGCGCGCCTTCACTGTAATCATTTTTGAAGCTATACACATGAATTCCTCCGCTCTATTTTATCTTTTTTTCGTGGATAATAGGTTTTGAATCGTTTGAACTTTTATATGAGTACTGACAACCTCCCTTTTTCATTTAACTAAAATAGTGAAAGTGAAAAACCAAATTATTTTTATTAATTTATTATTGCATACGAATCTAGACTATACATACTCTAAATGCCATAAAAAGAGAGTAAACGATAGCGGGATATCACCAATCCGTTCGTTGGATAGAATAAGTATGTTCATTAGAATAAAGCTAGATCCGAATACTAATGTCTATATTAAAATCTATTCTACATTTAATATCTTTTATACGATTAATGATGACAACCTTCTATAAAATATTCACAGATGTATGTATCTTTTTTAAGGCCTTTTTTATTTGATTAGTTTACCCTTTTAAACTGACCCCTAAGTTTTATACTAAATTGACACTTTTAAAAACATCAATCCTTTGCTAATGTTATCGATGGTATCCCTGTGTTGGGGATACGCGATATAGGTTTCGTAGGAAACAGTTGGATAGCTAAGGATAGCTATTCTTTATGTCGATAAAATGTAGATAAGGAAGGTATTTAATCGTGAAAAAAATAACAAATAATTCAAACGCTCGCACTTTTAATTTAATTCTCACATCAATGTCAATTGCACTTGTCTTCGTTGCTACCCTCTTATTAAATATAAAATTACCAATCACAGCAAATGGCGGATTAGTTCATCTTGGAACTGCTATGCTCTTTATCATATCCATCTTATTTGGACCTAAAAAAGGAGCTATTGCAGGTGCATTTGGAATGGGGTTGTTCGATCTAGTTGCTGGTTGGACAGCGTGGGCACCAATTACATTCCTGACTCGCGGCTTGCAAGGGTATATCGTCGGAAAGATTGCTTGGTCGAATGGCCGAAACGGTGGCAGTAAAGTTTTCAACTTAATCGCTGCTATTGTTTCAATTCCCCTCATGCTAGGCGGTTATTACATTGGTGAATCTATCATATTCAGTAGCTGGATCATCCCGGCAGCCTCTATTCCCGGAAATATTGTGCAAAATGTTGTCGGAATCTTGGTAGCTATTCCAGTTATAATTGCATTGAAAAAAATTCCGTTTTTTAAATAGAATTAAAAATAAGTTCCCTCACTATTATTATTTAACATACAAAAGAAGGAGAACGCTTGAACCTCAAGCATTCTCCTTCTTTATTTTAAGTATGAACCTATTCTTTTTCGCTTAGACCAAGCGTCTTGGCTGTTGAAGTATGAATTTCTTGGAAAAGCTCTGGGTTGTCCACTAGTGACACACCATAAGAAGGAACCATTTCTTTTATTTTCGGTTCCCATTCTTTCATATGTTGTGGGAAGCATTTTTCAAATATCTCAAACATAACGTGAACGGCAGTAGAAGCACCTGGAGAAGCACCGAGTAATGCAGCTATAGAACCATCTGCAGCACTAACAACTTCAGTACCTAATTGAAGTGTTCCTTTACCGCCAGCCTCAGTATCTTTAATAACTTGCACACGTTGACCCGCTACTACTATTTCCCAATCCTCGCTTTTAGCATTCGGAATAAACTCACGTAATTCTTCCATCCGCTGTTCATTCGATAACATAACTTGCTGGATCAGGTATTTTGTCAATGCCATCTCTTTTGCACCTGCCGCCAACATAGTTAAGACATTATTCGGTTTTACGGAACCAATCAAGTCAAGATTTGAACCTGTTTTTAAGAACTTTGGTGAGAATCCAGCAAATGGTCCAAACAACAATGTTTTTTTGTTGTCGATATATCTTGTATCAAGATGCGGAACAGACATTGGAGGAGCCCCAACTTTGGCTTTACCATATACTTTTGCATGATGCTGCGCAATAACTTCTGGGTTTTTACATACCAAAAATAGTCCGCTTACCGGGAATCCGCCAATTTGTTTTGACTCAGGAATTCCGGTTTTTTGTAGTAAAGGTAGACTTCCGCCTCCACCACCGATAAAGATGAACTTTGCAGTGTGAAATTCAATCTTGCCGCTTTCCATATCATGTACTTTAACTTCCCATGAGCCGTCGCTAGTACGTTTAATATCCTCAACACTATGCTTGTAATTGATCTCGACGTTTTTATTCTTTAAGTGATCAAACATCATGCGTGTTAAAGCACCAAAATTGACATCTGTTCCAGAATCAATTTTTGTAGCTGCTATCGGTTCATTTGAGCTACGTCCTTCCATGATAAGGGGAATCCATTCATTTAGTTTTTCAGGTTCAGTAGAATACTCCATCCCTTGAAACAGTGGATTGTTTGATAGTGCATCAAATCGCTTTTTCAAAAACGTTACATTCTTTTCTCCTTGCACTAAACTCATATGAGGTATTGGTATGATAAAGTCCTGAGGATTACGAATCAGGTCGCTCTTTACTAGATAAGACCAAAACTGTCTTGAGATCTGAAACTGTTCATTAATTTTTATAGCTTTACTAATATCTATAGTTCCATCGGATTTTTCGGATGTATAGTTAAGCTCGCACAGTGCCGCATGACCTGTACCTGCATTATTCCATTCATTAGAGCTTTCTTCACCCGCTTTTGCGAGTTTCTCAAACACTTTAATTTCCCATTCTGGTGCTAACTCTTTCAGTAATGAACCCAATGTCGCACTCATGACTCCGGCACCAATTAAGATAACGTCTGTTTTTTTCGGTCTGTTGCTCATTATAAACCTTCCTTATCCCATATATATTTGCAAAAAAGAGTATGCGCCACCTTGGAACACACCTTCTCTGTCTCAATTATAACCATATCATAATCTATTATAATTTATTAATTAAGATATTTACTACTAACTAATTATTATAAACTATTTCAAGCAAGTAAAAAAGTGAGAAGTAATTCCACAAGGCCTCATATTAATATTTATTGTGATTGAACTATTAATAACAATTTTAAATTCACATTATTATTCAATGACGCAAACCATGCTACAATTCGGCTTATCCTGAACATGTTCCATCACAACAGAAACTCATGCTCTTCATAAATCTACTCGGTTCCACCAAGAACAATTGGTTCTTAAAATACTGGGTTCACACTGCACTTACGTCATTTACAGTCCTTTATGAGTAATCTAAACTATTTTTGTAAACAATAACAAGGATTGTTTATGAACTTACTGAAGGAGCTGGGCAATATGGAATTGGTTAACGATCCGACGTTATTATGGTATGTAGCGGCATATGGGGTCATCATGGTTGTTATGGGCATTTATTTTTCGAAAAAAGTAAAAAATAGTGAAGATTATATTCTTGCTAGCAAGGGACTTGGAGCCGTTGTTTTAACAGGTACGCTACTTGCTACTTGGACAGGGAGTGGCAGTATTTCCGGTGGTGAGACTTCAATGGCTTACAGCTTTGGAATCATTCCAGCTTTGTTGATGGCGATACCTACTGTTGTTGGAATCATCATTTTATATGTAATTGCACCGAAAATACGAGCTTTCGGAAAATATACAGTAGCCGGTATTTTAGAAGAAAAATATGGTTCTTTCGCCCGTTTACTAGCTGGACTCATTATCATTTTAGCCTACGTAGGAATTGTTTCGTATCAAATGAAAGGGTTTGGCTTTATTTTAAACATTACCACGGGTATGTCAGTTGGACTTGGTACCATTATCGGAGCTTTTCTAATCATCTTTTTAGCAACAATTGGCGGGTTAAAGTCCGTTGCCCCGACAGATGCTTTGAGTGCTATTTTAATGGTCCTTGGATTGGGAATTACACTGCCAGTTATTTTTGTTATAGCAGGAGGTTGGAGCGAAATTGTAGCGAATGTTCCTGCTGAACAACTTACTTTTTCAGGGTCATTATCAAATATTCAATTATTAGGATACTTGCTCCCTTCATTATTTTTGCTTTTAGGGGATCAAAATATGTATCAAAGGCTGGCAGCATCTACAGGAGATAAATCATCCAAAAAAGCTCAAATTGGTTGGCTTATCGGGATGTTATTGGTTTCTCCAGCTATTTCATTTATTGCTTTCGCATCGCGGTCGTTGTTTCCAGATATTGATCCGGGAATGGCTCTTTTGGCTACTACTGTTGTCATGCCTCAGGTTGTAGGTGGAATCTTATTAGCTGCAGCCACGGCATTTATCGTTACAACAGGGAATTCCTATTTGTTATCAGCAGCTACCAACATCACATATGACATATTTGGAAGATATATAAGAAAAGATGCAAGCGATCATCAACTCTTAAAAATGACGAGATTTTTTGTTGTTATACTAGGTGTATTTGCCTTTATTATTATTAGCTTTTTCCCAACCGTTTTGGCCGTTCAAATGTATGCGTATACGGTATACGGAGCAGGAATAACGCCTGCAGTACTTGCGGTCTTTTTCTGGAAGCGTGTTAATCTTTATGGTGGGGTTTCTTCAATGATTGCAGGAGTTGTGACCACACTAATATGGGAAATTATTTTAGCAAAACCCTTTGATTTGAACAGTGTATTATTTGCTGTACCAATTGCGATCTTTACACTAATCGTCGTAACATTGTTAACCAGCAATAAATCACAACACCATACAGCATAACCAAGATACGCATCCTAGAGAAACAAGCAATCATGGGATTAGTGTTAGTTTATACAAATCAAAAAAGAACTTTCCAACTTTTTGTAAGTAGTTCAGTTTTGGAGTACAAAAGTGCAATTTGTACTCTTAAATTGAACTACCTTTTTTCATATGACGGTTTGTCAAACTACTGCGACCACTCATCCCTGAACACTTCATTTGCTGTTTTCCAATCCAGTAGTTTTCTTGGTCGATAATTGAAAAAGTTAATGGATCGTTGTAGATCTTACTCTTAGATGACTGCTAAATCGGTTTTCTTGGGAAAGA
>JBFELW010000005.1:0-19477 GCA_041551995.1 Paenisporosarcina sp. | reverse complement strand
TCACACCATCTATCGCAGTAGGAACACCTTGTTCAAACGTAATTTCAATAATATCTGCTGTATCAGGTGCATCTTCTAAAGCCACTGTTAACTCATATGCGTCTCTTGGCGGCGTTGCCCAAGGATCTTCTAATATGCCACATTCGTTCGCGCGGCCCCATAAATTTTGGTCAATCGAGAATGGACTATCTAAGTTAACCGGGATGGGAATACTATTATTCTTGGCATACTCAATTTCTTCATCACGAGACCAGCCCCATGTACGGACAGGCGCAATAACTTCTAACGAAGGGTCTAATGCGTTAATGGACACTTCAAAACGAACTTGATCATTGCCTTTACCCGTGCAACCATGGGCTACTGCATGTGCCCCGGTTTGATGAGCAATTTCAACAAGTTTTTTTGAAATTAATGGACGTGATAGTGCCGACACCAACGGATATTTATTTTCGTACCAGGTATGAGCCTGAAGTGAAAGTAATGCATAATCATTCGCAAATTCTTCTTTTGCATCAATCATATAACTTTCCACAGCCCCAACTTGAATCGCCTTGGTTTTAATAAATTCAAGATCCTTGCCTTCACCAACATCTAGACAAACTGCAATCACATCGTATCCTTGTTCCTTCAACCATGGAATGGCAACAGATGTATCAAGACCACCTGAATACGCTAAAACAACTTTTTTATTCAATCTTTATTCCCCCTATATGTATTTTTATTCATAATATATGAATTAATATACATGAATGTTAACATGGAATAAAAATGAACACAAGTGTATTTTAATGCATTGTAAATGTTTAATTATTCAAAAAAAGAGCCGCCATAATGGCAGCTCAGTCTTATTTTTTCGTGAAAAAGCCTCGACCGATTTTTTCGATCATCCCAGGTGCCATTCCATAGACCTTGCTAGAAACCCCCATATACCAAGGTAAATTCACTTCACGTATTGGACGCTCCATCACATGTAAAATCGCATCTGAAACTTCCTTTACAGGTAACAAGAATTTTTTTAAAGATGTCTTATAAGACCCTGTTGAGTCTGCCAAATCTAAAAAAGGTGTATCAATAGGTCCTGGATTTATTGTTGTCACATTAATTCCATATGGCTGAACTTCCATCCGAGTAGCATTTGCATATCCAAGAAGTGCATGTTTAGTTGCTGCATACACAGAAGCTTTAGGAGTTGCGATTTTCCCTGCTTGAGAAGCTACATAGATGAGGTGGCCAGAATTCCGTGCCATCATCTGTGGTAAAACTCGACTCGTCAATTTCATGGGTGCTGTCACATTAACGCGCATCATTTGTTCAATTTGTTCATCTGTGGTTTCGTGGGCATATGCAAATGTCCCAATCCCTGCTGAAAAAATGACCGTATCTACAACGGGACACTTGGTCATTAATTCATCAAGTGAATGATCTTCTAATAGATCTGCTTTAATTGTATAAATCCCTAAAGACTGGAGTTCATTAAGCATCGTTTTAGAACGACCTGTTGCATAAACGGTGTATCCCGTTGCATGTAAATCCTTTGCGACCTGTAATCCAACACCACTAGTAGCCCCAGTTACAAGAACGGTTTTAGGCTTGTGCATAAGTAAAAACTCCATGTTGATCACGTGACTCAATGGCGAGTCCTTCAGCAAGTAAATAATCCACTTGCCCAATTGTTTCTGAAAGAGTTAATCCAAGTTCTTTTTCATATACACTCGGAAATAATTTTTGGGTCATTTCAAAAATGGTAAGAGGTTGTTCTGCAATCATTGCGTACACTTTCATGGCACGATCATGTTGTTTTTCTAATCGCTGGGTTATGAGTGCATGAACATTAAATACTTCATTGCCATGACCACTATAAATTTTCTCTACTGGCATACCTAAGACTTTTTTTAACGACTCATTGTATTGAAGCATAGCTTGGGGACGCCCTGCACTCGGATCTAATGGAGGTTCGATTAGAGGGTTCGATGAAATTTTCTCTAATATATGGTCTCCACCAATCATTTCTTTGTTTTCCGCATGCCAAAAAGACACATGACTTTGAGCGTGACCAAGGGTTTCTAAAACTGTCCATCCTGGATGTCCAGGTAAAGAATCTCCTTCTTCAATGGTCACATCAAGTGGACGGTTCCCTAAATAAGAAACTGGGCGTTTCATCTTCTCAACCCAAGAGTGATACTTTTCAGGAACTCCTTCTTCTATTAAACGTTCTAAATAAAATTCATCGTGATAGATAAAAAATGCTGGGTCTCGAGTCAGCCAAAGATCATTGTATACATGTCCATACACTTTAGCTTTTGGAAATGCATCAATCCAACCTGCATGGTCTGGGTGATGATGAGTTAGAAAAACTTGTTCTACATCATGAAACGTATAACCCGCTTCTTTTATTCCACGTTCTAAGGCTTCATATGCTTCAGGTGTTTTAGGACCTGCATCAATTAACGATAACGCATCACCTTTTAGTAAATAGGCATTGACGTCCCCTACGGCGAAGGGTGTTGGTAAAATTAGTTTGTGGATCATATGGCATTCTCCTTAAAATGAATCACTATTCACTCTATTGTACAAGTTTTCAAGGTCCTCGTCATCTATTCCAGTATCTAAAGCAAGATAAACTCGAATTTTTCGATTCAAAAGTAAAAGACTGCCTACAAATAAATAAAGGCAGTCCACATGATAATCCTATTGAAAATCTTGTTGTTCAGATGGAATCATTTCTCTTTCCCTTGAAATCAACTCTACAATCATCTTGTTTACTTCACATAAAATCTCATCCCATTTTTCGGTCAAAGTCTGACTTAAACCAATATGAAACCTGACTTCAGAAGGCTCCACTCCTATTAGAAACCCTTGTATTGTCTCTCTTTGTTGATACAATACTTGAAACAAATGAAGGTTATGTGCTGAAATATCCAACGTGTGATATTCATGTAAATTAGCAAGAGGATAAATCGATAGGTCCCCTGTTTTCTTGTCCGAACATACAGCATCAAGAATAATGACAAACGTTGCTTCTTCAATCTTTCCAATACAATAATCAATATCAGATTCGCCAATAAAATAATGAATGTCTGGTATTATATCGAGTTTAGCGAGTTCTTCAACCAGATAAATGCCAATACCATCATCCATCATTAATTGATTCCCAATTCCCAATACAATGATTCGTTCCATTAAAACACCTTTATCGTTTTCACTTGTCTTCCCGGACTATATACGTGAGTTGCACATGACATACAGGGATCAAACGAGCGAAGTATTCTTCCGATTTCTGCAGGATTGTCGGGGTCCTGAATAGGTGTCCCGATTAAAGCTTCTTCAGCAACACCTCTGTAGCCATTATCATCTCGAGGGGAAAAATCCCAAGTTGAAGGTGTAATAATTTGATAGAAAGATATCTTTTTTTCATTAATCTTAAGCCAGTGCCCAAGGGCCCCTCTCGTTGTATCCACTAGGCCGCACCCAGCTGCCTTTTCAGGAAGATCATATTTTTTTTGAACGTCTACTCCTGGAATAATCTCTTTTAATAATATTTTCATGATTTCTGCAATTTTCTTTGCTTCAATTGCTCGAGCAATTGTTCGATCCATAGCCGAGACTCTGTTTTCATATTCGCCACTCAGAATTAATCTTGCTAGGGGTCCAACCTCAAATGGGAGGTGATCATATCTAGGTGCTTTCACCCATGAATATGCATTATCTTTATCCATATCTGGCACCGCTATTACTTCATCCGGTTTATAACTATTTGTAGGCGATGTGTACCAAGAGTAATCAATTTTCTCCTGTATTTTGGTTGCATCAAAAGGCTCAATCATTCCATTTTTTAATACGAGTGGGTCCACATATAACGTTCCTAGGTCTTCATAGTTATTAAAAGAGCCATATGATAATAGATTACCGTATCCTTTTCCTAGCTGAAAATACTCTGGATAATAGTGAGCGATATCATATACATCTGGAATCATCTTTTCGTTAATAAACAAAATAACTCTTTGTAAGATGGAGTCAAGATGAACAACCTTTTCTGCAGTTGCTCGAGTGGAAATACCTCCAATGAAAACACCATGATTGTGAGGAGCCTTCCCTCCTAGTACGGCTAACATTTGATGTGCTAGCCGACTTATGGCAAGGGATTCAAAATAGTGCTTTGAAATCCGCTCATTAATGGCTTTTGGTAGTCTGAAATCATCATGATCGGATAATAGAAGTGGATTTTGTTCAATCTTTACAAAGTCTGGAGCGGTGTACTGATAGAAATGACGGATATGGTTCTGTAAGAACTCACAGCAATGAATAATGTCTCTTAAGTACCTACCTTGTTCCATTGGTTTAATGTTAAGAGCATCCTCTAGAGCCAATGATGAAGCCATCGAATGTGCGGATGAGCAGATACCACATATTCGTTGCGTGAAGTATACGGCATCAAATGGACTTCTTCCTACTAGCATTTGCTCAAAGCCTCTAAATAAGTTCCCCTTTGTTTTAGCATCGGTTACTCGATTATCTTCTATGTTTACATCAATCTCCATAAAACCGCTAATTCGCGTTAGAGGATTAATAACGATTTTTTTACTCATTCTTCACCACTCGTGTCGTATCATAGCTGATGAATGGTGCCATTGCATCTGGAAAACCAAATTGTGCACAGCCGATACAAGGAGTATCATCCCCAATAGGCCAGTTCACGTGACCGTTCCATTGTCGTGTTGGACAGTCTACTCTCGTGACAGGTCCACGACATCCAAGCTTAAACAGACATGTCTTATCACCTAATTTCTCAGCAAAAATGCCACGGTCAAAGAATGGTCTTCTTGGACATCGGTCATGAATGAGTGTGCTATAGAACATTAACGGTCGATCCAAGTTATCTGTTTCTGGCTCTCCGTACAATAAAAGATGCGCTAGTGTTCCTAGAAACCAGTCCGGATGAACAGGACACCCTGGTAGTTTAATCATCTTCTTATCAGGCAGAACTTTTTGTAGCCCTACTGATTGAGATGGATTTGGTTTAGCAGCCGATACACCACCGTGAGTTGCACAAGCACCTACTGCTAAAATATGTGATGCTTTTTCTCCAAACATAGTAGCAGCTTGTAATCCCGTTAGTGGCTTACCTTCCCAACTTCCAATTACATTGTATAAACCGTTATTTCTTAACGCAACAGCACCTTCAACTGCCAATATATAGTCTTCGTCAAGCGTATTCATCAGTTTTTCAACTGCTCGATCTCCCTCGGAAGCCATTAAACTATTACTATATCGAAGATTAACCATTGAATTTAATGTGTATTCAAAGTCAGGATTTTGCCCATTTAACAGTGAAATGATATTTCCGGAACACCCGTTTAATTCTAAATAAACTAAGTTTTTTTTCTTAATGAGTCCATTATTGATATTGTTAATGACTGCATTTGTTAATCTTGAAGTGATCGCTTCATTTGTCAGTGACTCCGGAGGTAAAATTTGAGTTTCCATTTAGCCTATCCTCCCTACAGCTGGTAGTGTAGCTAAAATCGATTCTTGACCCGTGTGACAAGTTCCAAATTCCTCCGTATAATCCTTACCTGCAATTAATCCAAAATGCGTGGCGGCTGCCCATGCTCTGTTGTTAGTCACATCATATACAGTTCCATTAACAGCAACAAAAGCGGGTCTACCGTTTTTTCCGTCATAGGTTGCTAATTCTTCTATTGTAAAGGTTTGTTGGTTTGGAATTGAAGGTGGTGGAGTAGGTGAAGGAGTGATTGCAGGAATTGTTGTCTGATTTACAGGCCTCTGCTGAGTTGTCATTTGTTGTTGAACAAGCGCGAGTTGTTCATTTGAAAGAGCTTGGTTCACTAAAAGTTCACCAATGAAATGAATAGCCGATATGTTATCCCATAATTGTTGCAGGAGTAATTGGTTCGTAGATGAATCATTCTGAGTAGATAATGTATAGATATTTTGTCTTGATTGCGTAATTAAATGATTGAGTTGTAATTTAAGCAACTCGGTGGTTTGCATAACGTCCTCTCCTTAAGATGATTTCACCTTATTCTATGCATCAGTCAATAAGCAATTAACAAATTCTAGGGAGAAGCATACCAGATAGACGTTGAAGTCTCCTAGTTGTACCAATAGGGGTTTTTAAAAAAAGTTTTCCAGACTTCTGATGACAATGAGTAACTTGACCAATGATACTAGCGTTTTGTCCAATTACACTTTTCTTCATAATATCAAGAGCTTTATATTGGTAAGTTGAATCTACAATCATAACGAGTTTTCCTTCATTTGCTAAATAATACGGATCAAATCCTAAAATATCACATGCACCTTCAACATCTCTTCTTAAAGGAATTGAAAGTTCATCTAACTCGACCGAAAAATGGAAGTCTTCACATAGCTCTACAAGTGTTGTCGCCAAACCTCCCCGTGTGGGATCTCTCATCATTCGAATTCCATCAATCTCATCTAAGAGATCTTTAATCAGGTGGTTTAACGAAGCACAATCACTTTGTACATCAGTTAACAAACCCAGTTCTTGACGGGCGCTCATGATTGCTATGCCGTGATCTCCTATGGTGCCACTAATAATAACAGAATCTCCTTCTTGAATTGTTCCAGGTTTTAGGCGCAAATCCTCATGCACCTCGCCGATTCCAGTCGTATTAATAAATAAACCATCTGCACTTCCTTTTTCCACTACTTTCGTGTCACCAGCAATAATTTTCACTCCAGCTCTTTCTGCTTCTGTTGTCATACTTTGAACAATCTTTTTTAAGTCATGTAGAGGAAATCCCTCTTCCATAATAAAACCTGCTGTAATAAATTTTGGAGTTGCACCACAAACAGCTAGGTCGTTAACTGTTCCTGTTATAGCTAGTTTTCCAATGTCCCCACCTGGAAAGAAAATCGGCTTTACAACATAACTATCTGTTGTTACTGCCAATGTAGCTGTAGAAGATGTAATCATCGCAGAATCAAGTTGTGTTTGCGCAGAAGGATTAAAAGATTTAATAAATATATTTTGTATGAGTTGGTGAGTTAGTTCACCTCCCTCCCCATGAGCTAAACTTATTCTCTTCATCAATTCTATTCCTCCCTCATGTATTGATAATGAGCTGAACAGGTTCCTTCAGTTGAAACCATACATGGTCCAATAGGGTTTGTTGGGGTACATCCTTTATTAAACAAAACACACTCTTCAGGTGTTAATAATCCTCGAATGATTTCCCCACAGCGACATTTTGTCTTTTTGGGTTCAGCTACCTCAATATTGAATCTCTTTTTCGCATCAAATTGCGCGTATTTTTCCTTAAGTACTAATCCGCTATTCGGAATGGCATCCATACCTCGCCATACTTCGTCATGTGGTTCTAAGTAATGTTCGAGTAATTTTTGAGCCACTAAGTTTCCTTCATTTTTCACAACATAGGTATAATCATTTAGGATATTTACCTGATCTTCAAGTAGTAGTTCTAACATTTTATATATACCACTTAGTAATTGAACTGGTTCAAATCCTGTAATAACTCCTGGCACCTTATATTCTTCAGCTAAAAAATTGTAACTCTCTTTCCCTAAAACGACAGAAACATGCCCCGGTAAAAGGAAACCATCCAGCTTTACCTCTCCAGAATCAAGAAGAACGCGTAAAACTGGTTCCACCAATTTAGTCGTCATCCAAATTGTGAAATTTGTTAAGTTCTTATTTTCCGCCTCTTGAATAGCAAGAGCCAGAATTGGAATTGTCGTTTCGAATCCAATTCCTAAAAAAACAACTTCCTTTTCGGGATTTTCTTCTGCTATTCTCAAACTATCTAAAGGAGAGTAAACGACTCTAATATCTTTACCTTCTGTTTTGGCTTTCATCAGCGTGTATCTCGATCCAGGTACACGCATCATGTCTCCAAAAGTGCAAATGATTCTATTCGGTTCCTCTGATAATTGAATCATGGCATCGATTGATTTTTGATCGGTGACACATACGGGACATCCTGGACCAGCAATTAGTCCCACATGGTCTTTTAATCTCGTCTTTATTCCAGTTTTGGCGAATGCCATTGTATGTGAACCACATACTTCCATGAGTACAGGGATTCTTCCTCTTTTTTGTTTATACCTTTCAGCTAATCCTATTACTGCTTCAAGCGATTCAATGGTCAGTGCTGGATCGGAATAAAGATCCATCTTTGTCATCTAACACATTCCTCCATTCTTTCATACTCTCTTCAGCAAATTCTTCATCTACAATGGTCATTGCCTGTCCGGCATGGAGTAGAACATAATCATCGATCTGTACTTCAGGAACAAAAATGATACCAACATGCATCCGTGAGCCCATCACATCTACTAAAGCCCTTAGTTCGTCAAGTCGGATAACCCGAGCAGGTACTCCTATGCACAAAGCATTTCGCCGCCTTTTTTTAGTCTTTTTTACCGTTTAATATGAGAAGCTATGATTATTTGTCCTAATGATAGCCCGCCATCATGGCAAGGGACATTTTTATGTGTGTAGACGTTAATGCCCTCAAATTGAAGTCGTTTTTTGATCTCATTCACTAAATACAAGTTCTGAAATGATCCCCCTGATAAAACAATTGTCTTATTCATTTCCTGTCTATTTTCCAAGATTAAAAGTGCCATTTGAACACAACAAGACACAATGGTCTGATGGAATTTTCGAACGATATTCGTAATGGATTCGCCATTTAATTTTTCTTGTACAATTTGATAAATCATCGGAGATAGGTCAAGTTGAAATGGATGTTCACAGTTATCAGAAACAGTAAAAGGATACGTTTCTTCCGACTTATTTCGAGTTTCTTTCATCCTATCAGATAACTTTATTGCTGCTTCACCTTCATAGGTGGACGTTAAACAAATACCCAGTATCGCACTGACCGCATCAAATACTCTGCCACATGTACCCGCCATTGGCGTATTCAATTGATTGGTAACCATGCTTTCTATGATGTTAATTTCTTTCGTCTTCTCAGGAAAAAGTTTTTCAGAAAATGCTTTTCCCTCTTCCGGCCAATAATGAAGTAACATCCCAACCGCATTTCTCCACGGCTCTTTTACAGCTTTTTCTCCACATGGTAAAGGGGAATACCGTAAATGAGCCATTCTTTCAAAAGATTCTGCATTTCCATATAAAAATTCAAACCCCCAAATATGACCGTCTTCTCCATATCCTGTACCATCTAATATAATTCCTAAACAAGGCTGTTCTAGTCCGTTATCCTCCATACAAGACACATGATGAGCATGATGATGTTGAATTGAAATCACTTTACTATTTAGGCTATTCGCCAACATATGTGTTTCGTATAAAGGGTGTTTATCCACTGCCAAATACTTTTCCTCAATTCCAAGCCATTCCTTGAAATAATCAAGCTGCTCCAAAAAAGAATGAATCATTTCTTCGTTTTCTAAATCCCCTATATGAGGGCTCATCATGACATGGTTATGCTTTCCGACTGAAAATGTATTTTTTTGATTTCCACCTAAGGCGATAATATGGTCAACATGGGATTTTGTATGGAAGGGATCTGGAACATATCCTCTAGCACGCCTATGGAATATCATGTTTTCATCGATGTATTGTACAACAGAGTCATCAAGTGGGCGATGGATTTCTCGATTATGTGTTAAAAGATAATCACACATTCCTTGTAACTCATCTAATACTACGTCCTGATATTGAATGGGCAGACCACTCGAATTTGCACTAGTCATAACTATACATTCCAACCTATTATCTTCGAATAACATATGATGCAAAGGTGTATATGGCAACATCATGCCTAGAGTAGATAAACCTGGTGATATATTTTGGGGCAATAAACAATCCTTATTTCTCTGTAAAATAACAATGGGCATTTCTGAACTCGTTAGTATTTCTAATTCTTCGTTAGAAAGGTTACAAAGTTTTTTTGCAACATCCAATGACTTGACCATGATGGCTAATGGTCGCTGTGGTCGTTTTTTCCTCATCCTTAATTTCTCAATAGCACTTTCTTGATAAGCATCACAAGCGATATGAAAGCCGCCAATTCCTTTTATACCGACGATATTTCCCTGTTCTATAAGGTCAATTGTCTGAGTAACTGCATTATTATTTATAGCTATCGATTCTCCACTCTTACTAAGAAGAGTCATGATCGGGCCACACACTGAACAACAAACCGGCTGAGCATGATGTCTACGATTTAATGGGTTGTCGTATTCTGCTAGACATTCCCCACACATTTCAAATTCTTTCATCGTTGTATTCGGTCGGTCATATGGCAGGTTTTCGATTATGGTATAACGAGGACCACATTGTGTACAATTTATAAAGGGATACTGAAAACGTCGGTTGTTTGGGTCTCTCAATTCTTCTAAACATTGCTCACAGATCGCAGCATCCACTGGTATCCAAGGAAAAGATTCACCAATTACTTCACTTGAAGCAATAGAAAAATCTTCATAATTTTTGAGTGGAACTTGAATAATAGTGATCTCATTTATTTTCGATAATCTGGGAGGAGACCTTTTTAATTCTTTCACCATCTCATTTAAATCTTCTTCGTTTCCTTCAATGGTAATCGTTACGTTACCTAAGTTATTTTGGACCGTTCCTTTAAGCTGATATTTTTTTGCAAGTAAATAAATAAAGGGACGAAAACCAACACCCTGTATCCTTCCCGTGACAGTAATGTTTAAAGCTTTTGACATTGATGAAAAGCGTCCTTTATCCAATTTAACCAGTCTTCAATACCTTCGCCCGTCTTAGCTGAAAGTGTTTTAAAAGTTGCTTGAGGATTAATTGCTTCTAAATCTCTTTTCGCCTCTTCTAAATCAAAAGAGACAAAAGGCAGAAGATCAACCTTATTAATAATGGTCATATCGGTCCTTCTAAACATAACTGGATATTTGGGGATTTTATCATTACCTTCAGGAACACTTAAAATAACCACTTTGTATTCCTGTCCAAGATCGTAACTAGATGGACAAACTAGATTTCCAATGTTTTCAATAAACAGGATGTCAACTTGATTAAAATCAAATTCAGTTAAGGTTTTTGCAATCATTCTTGCATCAAGATGGCATCCACCGACCGTATTTATTTGGACAGTTTGTATGCCAAGTATGCGTAATCGCTCAGCATCCCGATCAGTCGCCAAATCCCCTTCAATCACCGCAATGGTAAATTCATTTCGCAATATCTTAACTGTTTCTTCGAGTAAAGTTGTTTTCCCTGCTCCTGGAGAACTCATTAGGTTTATGACTAGAGTTTTATTTTCCCTAAATATCTCTCTATTCGATTGAGCAACTACATTTTGGTCTTTTAACACATCTTCTCGAAGTTCAACTTTCATGTTCTTCACTTCCTTCATATGATTCGACTCTAAATGTTTCACCAGATATGAGGATGCAGTTGAAAAGCTCACATTTTGGACAGAGAGCAATATGATAGTCAGGCTCAAAAACGAATAGACAGGTTTGACATTTTACTTTCGCCTTTTCTCGTATCATGTGCAATTCTGTACCTTGATTCACCATATTTAATCCATCGTTTTGGAAGTAAGAAAAAGCATACTCTAAAGCTTCAGGAAGCACATTGGATAATTCTCCAACAATCAATTCAATTTTAGTGACTTTGGAAAAACCATTTAATTTGGCATCATTAGAGACGATTTCTATAACTTCCCACATCAGAGACATCTCGTGGATGGTAAACGCCTCCCATAGTATCCTTCATGAATTTTATGCTTGTTTATCATAAAAAGACCTTTAACATTCCTTTACTGGTAGTTAAAAAATGTTGAAATCCATGTTTATTACTTGAATACGTAAAACATATAAACATGATTCCTTCATTCATACATATTCATAATGAATCTCCATTCACTTC
Source organism: Paenisporosarcina sp. (assembly GCA_041551995.1). Taxonomy (GTDB): domain Bacteria; phylum Bacillota; class Bacilli; order Bacillales_A; family Planococcaceae; genus Paenisporosarcina. The sequence continues at coordinate 7,587 of JBFELW010000005.1, read as the reverse complement.
ATGAGCTACACGAATTCCCGATTCAATAGCACTATGAATCCAGCCATGCGGCAGGGCTGTATGTTCTCCGGCAAAGTGTACTCTTCCCTCCGGTGTGTACAGAGAATGAAATAACTCTGTTTCTTGTTCTGGTTTAAATAACGAGAATGCGCCTGCTGAATAAGGATTTAGAGCCCAACTTTTAGTAGCTCCTGCAATAAATTCATCATATACCTGTTGACCATGTAAAGTAGCTAAACTTTGTAGAGCTTGTTGAATCTGTATTTCTTCACTCAAGCTATCCCACGGAATTGCATCATCTTCCCACGTATAACTAGCTATAACTACACCAGATTCAGGTTCTCCCTCCAAAGGATAAGGATAATAACTAAATCGAACTGCTAAGTCAGACACTGTTTGACCACCTTTTACTCCTTGCTCCTCCCAAAATCTTCTTTTAAACTGTAATCCCAACTTTGAGGCAGTCACATAATGAAGTTCACGGATCGCTTTGCGTTTATTATGAGAAAAAGAATGATAAGGTTCAACCTCCACAAATTGTAGAATCGAGAAAGGAATGGTCAAGATACAAACATCACACGTCGTTTCTGTTGTGCTCAATAACTCTGTATGTGTAGATTGAATGGTTACTTGATTAGTATGCTGAATAATTTTGGTCATCTTTTGGCAATACATAATATCATTTTCTAATTGGGGAAGAAATGCTAGTGGAAGTAAATCCATTCCTCCTTTAATTGTGTAAAAATAAACTTCTGGATCTAAAAATATGATAAATTCACGTAATATATCAATGAAAGCAAGTTCTGACAATCCCTCAATAGCAAGAAGCACTTTAATCATTTCGATTGCCCCAGGAGATAAAGTCACACCATTCGGATTATATCTTAAGAAACTGTCCATTGAGTATCTATCATATTCTTTTATAACCCACTTCCAGTTTTCAATCGGATCTAGTTTAATAAAGTCTATAACAGGTTGAATAACTAAGGAAATTAACTCTTCTACTGTTTTTCCTTTTTCATGTGGCGCTACTGGATAGCCCAGTAAATCAGGGTTATCTTCATAAAGATAACGACGTGTTAAAATACCATTAACATAAATAAGATCATTCGGAGTGTCGGTAACAAAAGGAATAACTGGTAATTTGAATTTTTTAATATATTCTAACGTTAAATAATGAGAATTGGGTATTCGCATCGCACCCGCATCCATATACTGTCCATTAATAAACGGAGACCGAATGGTAAGAATTCGACCCCCTACTCGATTAGAAGCTTCGATGATTGTCACGTGATGTCCAGCATTCTTTAACAATGAAGCAGCGACCAACCCTGAAATACCAGCTCCCACAATGAGTATTTTTCTTGGCGTTTTTGTTTGATTTATTCCATTTCTTATAGTTGAAATCATTTGATTAGGTGATAAAAAAGGAACCATTGTTCATACCCTTTCAAAGTAATCTGGTTACATAAGTCTGGTTTTAAAATATGGAGTCCCTAAAACTCTATTCCATGAAGTAGATATGTATGTAATAAATTCAATATTTTAACAAAGGGAAATTTATTTCTTATTTTCTCTTTCATATCACATTGACTTTGGAGGATGGAATGTTTATAATTTGTATACTTTAAAATATTCGTGCTTTGACAAAGACCAGTAATTGCGTTGAAGGAATAAAGAGAGTGTGTCCACCGGCTGAAAGTCACACTTCCCTATCACAAGATGAACCTACTTTGGAGCTACCATGAAAACATGGTCGTGTCTTCGCGATAAGAAGAAATGAGTTGTGCTCGTAGTTTTGAGCAAAACAAGGTGGTACCGCGGAAACATGCGTTTTCGTCCTTTTAATAGGATGAGAGCGCATTTTTTTATGGATTTGAAAGGATGATTAATAATGAAAACGATTGTATTTGTTGGAGCGGGTTCAATGGCACAAGCCATGATTCATGGTTGGATGAACGAGGGTTCGGTCTCCCCTGAAGACCTATTTGTAATGAACAAATCAGATCGAAAAAAATTATCCTCTTTAAAAGAAAAGTATGGAATACAGCTTGTATGTGCAGAAAGAAAAATTTTAAGAAAAGCTGATTTGGTCATTTTAGCTATGAAACCAAAAGATGTGAAGGCTGGCATGAAAGCAATAGAATCTTTTCTACCTCCAACTGCCGTCGTGTTATCTATAATTGCAGGAGTACCCATGAAAACCATTGAAAATGGACTTGGCAAACGATCCATTTGTCGCTGCATGCCGAATACCTCAGCTACGATTGGTATGTCAGCAAGTGCTGTCGCATGGAATAATCAGATGGAAGATGAACAGAAAAAAGATATTCTTCATTTACTTCAAGCCATTGGAACAGTTAATGAAGTAGAAGAAGAGCAACTGCATGTGGTTACAGCGTTAGCTGGAAGTGGACCTGCTTATATCTATTATCTTGTGGAAGCCTTTGAAAAAGCAGCCGTTGCAAGTGGACTGAACCAACAAGTTGCACGTGATTTACTTGTACAAACAATAACTGGATCTGCTGAGATGTTAAAACAATCAAATAAGTCACCGGAAGTTCTTCGTAAACAAGTTACGAGTCCTGGTGGAACAACTGAAGCGGGTATTAAAGCGTTACAAGATAAACATTTCCAAGAAATTCTTGCATATTGTTTGAAAGAAGCTGAATTACGTTCACACGAGCTTGAGAAGCGCTATATTTGAGATGAATTTGTTATACTACCTCATATACATAAAGGAGGGGTTTCAGAATGACTAAGTTATTTAGTGAATTTACAATTAAAGATGTCACCTTTAAAAATCGAATCGTGATGGCACCTATGTGCATGTATTCATGTCCCAATGAAGATGGGCTTGTCCAAGACTGGCATCGAGTTCATTACCCAACACGTGCTGTTGGTCAAGTAGGCTTAATCCTATTAGAAGCAACAGCTGTCCAACCAGAAGGCCGAATATCTCCGCAAGATTTAGGGATATGGAGCGACGATCATACAAGCGGTTTAACTGAACTCGTCAATTTAATGAAATCACATGGGGCTAAAACAGGGATTCAACTTGCACATGCTGGTCGAAAGGCTACAGTAGATGGTGATATCTTTGCTCCTTCCCCATTACCTTTTAATGACAAGTACAAAACACCAAATGAGATGACCAAAGAAGATATCACAAAAACAATTCAAGCCTTTAAAGATGCTGCTATTCGTACAGAAAAAGCCGGTTTTGATGTTATTGAACTGCATGGTGCTCATGGTTACTTGATTAATGAGTTCTTATCTCCTTTAACGAATAAGCGCAAAGATGAATACGGAGGTAATGACGAAAATCGTTACCGTATGCTACGAGAAACAATTGATGCAGTTCGAAGCGTTTGGGATGGTCCATTATTTGTGCGTATTTCTGCTCATGACTACACAGAAGGCGGTATGACACCTGACGCATATGTCACCATGACAAAATGGATGAAAGAACAAGACGTCGATTTAATTGATGTAAGTTCAGGAGCTAATGTTCCTGCAACTATCGATCCATATCCTGGTTATCAGGTCAAGTTTTCAGAAACGATTAAACACGAGACACCTATTGCTACAGGTGCAGTAGGAATGATTACGTCTCCACTTCAAGCCGAGGAAATATTAAAAAATGATCGTGCAGATCTTATCTTCCTAGCACGTGAATTATTACGCGATCCGTACTGGCCTTATCGTGCAGCAAAAGAATTAAATACAGAGATTCAATCAGCTGTGCAATACGAACGTGGATGGGTATAATAGATTAAAATACAAAAAAGGACCAATTTTGGTCCTTTTTTGTGTATGAAGAATTTCCAAAGACTTTTTAGTCTTCTCGCGACATGTTTTTAGCGTAGAAAATTTCATCCATTTCTGTCTTCAGTTTTTTCGTAATTGAAACTTTTTCTTCATCAGTCAACTCATCTTCTGAATAACCAAATAAGTAGTTATTTAAATCAAATTTCTTCAACTTACATTTGGTATGAAAAATATTTTCTTGATATACATTTACATCAATCATATCGAAGTTTTCTTTTAAATCTTCTGGGATGTAATTTTGAATAGAGTTGATATCATGATCAATAAATAATTTATGACCCTTTACATCTCTTGTAAACCCACGTACGCGATAATCCATTGTCATAACATCTGTTTCAAAAGAGTGGATTAGATAATTCAACGCTTTTAAAGGTGAAATTTCCCCACATGTTGAAATATCAATATCTGCACGGAATGTACTAATTCCTTCATCTGGATGGTATTCAGGATACGTATGAACAGTTATATGACTCTTATCTAAGTGACCTAAAACTGTTTCGGGAACTGGTCCAGGAGATTCTTTAAAGGATTCCATTGGAGAATCATCAACAGGACCCTCTGAAACTAAAATGGTTACACTTGCACCCTGGGGCTCATAATCTTGCTTAGCAATATTTAAAACGTTCGCTTCGATAATATCTGACACTTTCGTTAATATATTTGTTAAGCGATCCGCATTATATTGTTCATCAATATAGTCGATATAAGCTTCTCTTTCTGCTTTCGTTCTTGTAAAACATATATCATACATATTAAAGCTTAATGACTTTGTAAGGTTGTTAAAGCCATGTAATTCAATTCTTTGCTTAGGAGTTAAACTCATTTTAAATAAAATCCCCTTTTCATATAGTAATTTATTTCTTGATTGAGATTGTGTTTTGGAATTTTGATTAGTATGGATTAAAAGACTACTTAACATCCTATACAAGTTTATCTTTCCACAATCATCAGGCTGTGAAACATCTAGTTTAAATAATTAATTTTCTAAAATAGAAAATAACAAAAAAAGACTTAAATTATAGTCATAATTTCATACTATCATAAAAAGGGGTATTATCGCTAAAATTCGACACGCACAATAAATGCAATTTTTTTGTCACCATACCAAGACAAAATTCAGAAAATTCATCTTAAAGCTGAACATTATTAAACAAACTCTATTTCAAGAGTGCTTTTAAACTTCTAATGCTTACCTATCTCAAGTTTAATCACTTTGCCTCTACTATGTAGCCTTTTGTTTTACTCAATTAGGGGCTTACAAGTCTACTATGATAACTTTTTAAATCACGGTGGACGTTCTTGAATGCATAATAATTCATTTAGTCAATTACACGCCAACACTAGTCATTAATACGCTTACTATAAATTGATTTAACGAATTCCTCTTTAAGATTTGTGTATTCTTCTATACCACTATCCCTTGTCTGAACAAAAGCTAATTTAATTTGTTTATAATCCTCTCTCGCTTTCTCGTGTAAGTTCAAATAATCTCTAAAGAAAATAAGGTTCTTCCAAAGTTCTCCCTCTTGTTGAACTAGGTGTATAAAATGAGTTTTTTCTTGGTATGTATGATCTGTGAATTTTGCAAATACAACTTCACCAGGTCGTTCGACTCGTAATCTTAGAAAACCAGCTTCTTTAAGTCCGCTTATTAGAGATTCATCGAGATTGTTTATATACTTTACAGCTATCACAATATCAAGTATCGGTTTAGCTAACATGTTCATAATTGCAGTACTCCCAATATGTTCTATACAATGATCATCTATATTTGTATTATCTGTTATAGCCTGCTTAACTCTAATAAATTCACTTTGCCATAGTTTAGTATGAGGAACTAATCTCACTTCATCCTTCTTTAACCCTAACTCCATTACTCTACACACCTCACATTTCAGTTTAAATTCCATCACATTCTAGGCCTTTGTTTACAATAATTATATTATGTAAAGTTGTTATCCATTAAATTGGAATATTTAAGTTCTATTCTCCCTGAATATTTAATCCATAGATACTTATTCTTTATTCAAAACGAAGTATTTGAATAAGATTGAACAGAGATACTATCTAATGGATGTGAAGATTCCTTGGAATAAAAATAACGAACATCACTGTATTTACCGGCAAAATAGAATGCTCAATGTTAGTTTCATCTTAGCTCGAAGTTGCTTCAACAATAAAACTTGTATAATGTTCGTCATCAATAAAAACATCAATCTTCCAAAGGCCTTTCTTATCAAGGAAGAATTTAGCTCCACTTTTATTGCTTTCAATTGTATCTTCATAAAGTTTTATTGACTCATCTGCATCTTGATGTAATGCAATCATTTTATACTTTTTTCCATTAAAATCTTTTGAACTGTCTAGGAACAGAACATGGTAAAGTCGTCCTTGATCTACTGGGAATTCTGGTTCAAAGCCCTCTCCATTCACTTTAATAATACCGAATTTCCCTTCTATTCCGTGTAAGGTCAAATTTTCAGCATTAAATGGTGGACTTAACTCCCAACTCACTGTTTTTTCTTCTTCTATACACCCTGATAAGAGTAGACCAACAATGAACAGTAAACCTAATAATTTCATTACCCTTGTTATCAACATTATAAGGCCTCCAAACAAAACATTTTTACTGTTTATTTTAACAGAAATATCCAATAAAACTATACATTTAGATATAATACCGTTCAAAATAGTGTACTTCATAAAAAATAAGCGCCTCTGAAACAATAAATTCAGAAACGCTTATTTTTTATTCGTGACTAATCCATCGTTATTTAATTCGAATTGCGCGAAGTCCTCTGCAACCGTAATCGACGCGAATACAGATAATCCCTGTTTACGAAACTCTTCTGCTTCATGTGGTAAAAATCGAGCACTTAAATGCTGAACAATTAAATGCTTTGCTTCACTTTCTTTTGCAACACGAGCAGCTTGTGTAATGGTTGCATGTCCATAAGGTTTAGCTAATTCTTCAGTTCCTGCATCAAATGTTGCTTCATGGACGACAATGTCCACTTCTCGACTTAATTCAATTGCGGCTTGGCAAAAACGCGTATCGCCTAGAATCGCCAGTGAAAAACCTTTAGCCGACTCTTCTGTTACATCTTGACTGTATATGGTTTCCCCATTGTCTAAAACCACATCCTGACCACTCTTCAAAGCTGCTAACATAGGACCTTTAGGAACTCCCAGTTGTAGTGCTTTTTCAATTAACAAAACGGGTGGCAGTGGTTTTTGCATGACACGATAGCCATAACAAGGAATGACATGGTCCAACAGTTTTGCTTCAACCGTAAACTGTTGATCTTCAAAGATGATACCTTCTTCAATTTCAACAATATTTAATTTGTATTGTAAAACTGTTCGGGATAATCGAAGTGTAGTAAGAATCCACTCCTCAATACCAACTGGTCCATAAATGGTTAAGGTTTCTTTTCCGTCTAAAAAAGAGCGAGACCCAAGTAATCCCGGTAATCCGAAAATATGATCACCATGCATATGTGTGATAAATATTTTCTCTAATTTTCTTGGTTTTAAGGTAGTATGTAGCATCTGATGTTGCGTGGCTTCCCCACAGTCGAACAACCAAAAAGTACCTCTTTCTTGCATTAGTTTTACTGCTAAAGCACTGGTATTCCGGTGTTTAGAAGGCATACCCGCTCCTGTACCTAAAAATTGAAGTTCCATATTACGTATTCTCCCTATTTGTGATCATCTAAAAAGTCTTTACTAAAACTTGTTTTTGATTCATACGTA
>JBFELW010000004.1:0-20701 GCA_041551995.1 Paenisporosarcina sp. | reverse complement strand
GTAAGATTTTCTACTTGTATTCACTGTATCTTTATGTCATTAATAGTGTCAAGACAACTGTAAACTTAATGTAAAGTTGGTGCGGGAAATGTTTGATGTTTTGATTATAGGTGGTGGTGTAGCAGGCCTTATGTTAGCCCACAAACTTCCAAGTCATATGCGAATTGCTTGTCTAACAAAAGATGAACCTTCTATAAGTAATACGAAACTTGCTCAGGGAGGCATTGCCGCATCCCTTTCTCCTCTTGATACACCATCCATTCATGCAACAGATACGATTTTAGCAACTGCTAATCACGCTAATCCGTCCATGGTGAACCTCCTCGTTCATGAAGGAAAAGAAATTGTCGAAGACTTAATCCGTAATGGCCTGCCTATTGATTTATCTGATTCAGGATTTCCAGCACTTGGTCACGAAGGGGCTCACACGCATCGCCGCATTGTTCATGCTGGCGGAGACCAAACAGGCAAAGTATTGCAACATTTCTTAATTGAGCAGACATCCAAAAAAATCATACTACTCCCCAACCGAATGGCTGTGGAGCTTATTGTTTCTGGTGAACAATGTATTGGTGTTATGGTAATTCATCCATCTGGACAAAAGGAAGCTATTTATGCGAAGCATATCGTTTTAGCCACGGGAGGCATTGGGCAATTATATAGCCACACCTCAAACTCTTCGGTAGCGACTGGAGATGGGTTATCCCTTGCTTACCAGGCAGGCGCTATTCTAGAAGACTTAGAATTTGTTCAGTTTCATCCCACAATTTTTACTTTAAACGGTAAATCATGTGGACTTATTTCGGAAGCTGTTCGAGGTGAAGGAGCGTTTCTTGTGAATAAAGCTGGAGAACGCATTATGAAAAATGTTCATCCCCTTGAAGAACTTGCACCTCGCGATATTGTCGCCAGAGCTATTGAATGGCATTGGCAAAAAGGTGATCCTATATTTTTAGATGCTCGACATATTTCAGCTTTCAAACATGTATTTCCTTCTATTCATGCTAACTGTATAAAACACAAAGTTAACCCCCTTACAGAGTTAATACCTGTAAGACCGGGAGCACATTTTCATATGGGTGGCGTCAAAACGAATGAATTTGGTGAAACGAACATCCCTTATTTATATGCCATAGGTGAAGTTGCTTCCACAGGAGTACACGGAGCGAACCGTTTAGCTAGTAATTCTTTATTAGAAGGATTGGTGTTTGGTTCAAGACTTGCTACCTTTATAACACAAAAGCAAGAGTCTGATTTAGTTCTAAGATTTGCACCAATAGTAGATAACTACTTTACTATTAAAAACAGAGAGCAATTAACTGAGCGAATGACGGAACAAGTCGGAATTTTACGTAAACATGACAGTTTACAAGCGTTTGTTAATGAATTTCCGATTCAACCAGTCCAACTAAACGAGCTATCTTTAGATAACGTTAAACTTGCACATCGATATCTAGCTAGTAGTTTAATAGCTAAATCAGCTCTTCTTAGAACGGAAAGTCGCGGTGGGCATTATCGTGAAGACTACCCTTCTCCAAGTCTTGAATGGGCCGGTAAAGTGATTGAACAATCTATTCATGGCATTCAATACAGCACGCGGGAAATTGGTATAAAGGAGCTAGTGTAAATGAATCCATTAAAAGTACAAGAAGCACTTAAACAGTTCTTTATTGAAGATATAGGAGACCGAGATCTTTCATCGGTTTTATTTACAGAAACAGATCAAGGTGAAGCTGTTGTTCGTTTTAAAGAAGCGGGTGTATTAGCTGGAGTGGAGTGCTATAAATGGGGCTATCAACTACTAGATCCCAATGTAGAAGTTGAAGTTTTGAAATCAGATGGAACTCGAGTTGAAGTGGGCGAAGCAATTGTAAGAATTAAAGGTCCTGTCGCCTCTTTATTATCAGGAGAGCGAGTCCTTCTGAATCTTGTCCAACGAATGAGTGCTATTGCTACATTAACCGCCAAGTGTGTTACAACTTTAAATTCAGAACATACACGGATTGTCGATACACGAAAAACAACTCCAGGGCTACGTATGTTTGAAAAATATGCTGTTCGCATGGGAGGTGGCTTTAATCATCGCACTGGGTTATATGATGCGGTTATGTTAAAAGACAATCACATTGCTGCAGCTGGTTCCATTACGAAAGCTGTTGAAAAAGCACGTCATACCCTGGGACATATGGTGATGATTGAAGTGGAAGTTGAGACAGAAGCCCAATTACTTGAAGCCATTGATGCACATCCACATGTCATTATGTTTGACAATCAAACACCAGAAACAATGAGTCGATGGGTAAAACTAGTTCCATCCTCTATTAAGACAGAAGCTTCAGGTGGCATTAACTTATCCCAATTGGCAGACTATCAACATACCGGTGTTGATGTCATTTCAATTGGTGCCTTAACACATAGTGTTGCAAATCTGGACCTTAGTATGAATTTAACTGTATCAGGAAAGGAGGCTGTATTAGTATGACATCTTTATTAAAAGAACTGAGTGTAGCAGACACAATGCCTGATAGTTATTTAACAGCTTCTCATTCCGAGTTACACGAGCGTGCAACAAGAGCTAAAGAATTACTAGGGGAACGCTTATATATATTGGGACATCATTATCAAAAGGATGAAGTGATAGAGTTTGCGGACGCTACAGGCGATTCTCTTCAATTGTCACAAATCGCAGCAAAACAAACCGCTGAAACCATTATTTTTTGTGGCGTTCATTTCATGGCTGAGACGGCGGATATATTAACCACTGCTGATCAATCTGTCATTTTACCGGATATGCGTGCTGGATGTTCGATGGCTGATATGGCGAATATTGATCAGACAGAGCGTGCTTGGATTGAACTACAACAATTATTTGGAGACACAATCGTTCCGCTGACATATGTGAATTCAACAGCTGCTATTAAAGCTTTTGTTGGACGAAATGGAGGCGCCACTGTTACCTCATCAAATGCAGAAGAAATGGTTGAGTGGGCTCTAACTCAAAAATCGCGTATGTTATTCTTACCAGACCAACACTTAGGTCGTAATACAGCTGTGAAGCTAGGTATTCCCCTTGAACAGATGGCCATCTGGGATCCAATCAAACAAAAACTAGAATTATTATGTGCACTTGAAGATGTACGTGTTATTTTGTGGAAAGGGCATTGTTCGGTCCATATGAATTTCTTACCAAAACATGTGGAAAACCTTAGAGAAAAGGAACCTGAACGAAAGATTTTAGTCCATCCAGAGTGTACGTACGAGATCGTCCAGGCTTCCGATTATGCTGGCTCAACCAAATATATTATCGATATGATTGCTGCTTCTGAACCTGGCTCAAAGTGGGCAATTGGGACAGAAATGAACCTCGTGAACCGCTTAATTGCAACGTATCCAGATCGAGACATCGTGTCATTAAACCCATTCATGTGCCCTTGTCTAACCATGAACAGAATTGATTTACCTCATTTAACATGGGCATTGGAAGAACTTGTAGAAGGTCATGTCATTAACCAAATTACGGTTGATGACAAAACATCAGTTGAAGCTAAAATGGCGTTAGAAAAAATGTTGTAGTGTTGAAATGGACCATTCCTGAAAATAGGAATGGTCCATTTTAATATTTAACTATAAAAGTACAATGCACAAAGGCGAATAATACAACCTCAAGTGGCAAGCGCAGTCCGCTTTTGCCGCTTGGAATTCCAAGACAAATTATATATGGGACTAAGTTTTTAAGATTAGCTATTGCAAAACGTATATTTTTGATACTTTTGTAATCATAAAAAAACCAGACACTCAAAAGAGTGTCTGGTAATCTTTCATTATTTAACTAACGCTTGATCTTTTAATGAACGACGTAAAATTTTGCCGGTTGTATTTTTAGGTAATTCTTCTAAAAACTCGAATTGTCTAGGAATCTTGTATTTAGCTAAATGTTCAGCACAGTAAGCATGCAAATCTTCACGCGTTATACTCTCGTCTTTAAGAACAACATAAGCATGAACTGCCTCACCAAAATCAGCATCTGGGAAACCAATTACGGCTGCCTCTACAACACTAGGATGAGCAAACAATACTTCTTCAACTTCACGAGGATACACATTGTAGCCACCAACAATAACTAAGTCTTTCTTACGATCCACGATAAAGAAATAGCCTTCTTCATCCATTTTTGCTAAGTCTCCTGTATATAACCAACCATCGCGAATTGTTGCCTCTGTTTCTTCTGGCATTTTGTAGTACCCCTTCATGACATTCGGACCACGTACAATCAATTCCCCTACTTCACCAACTGCTACATCATCCCCAAGTTCATTGACCACTCGGTTTTCTACATTCATGATAGACGTACCGATTGAACCTGCTTTACGATTGCGATTTAATGGATTAAAACATGTAACAGGTGATGCTTCAGACAACCCGTAACCCTCTGAAATTTGAACATTAAACTTATTTTCAAAGTTATGGAGTAAAGCTACTGGTAATGAAGACCCTCCAGAAATGGCTAAACGAATCGACGAAAAATCAGATACATCAGTATCAGGTGATTGGAATAAGAAATTGTACATAGTAGGTACACCTGCAAACACTGTGGCCTGCAGATTTTTTGCAGTTTCAAATACATCGTTTGGCGTGAACCTTGGTACAAGTAAAATGGTTGCTCCTTTTAATAGTGGGGCATTTACGACTACTGTCAAAGCAAAGACATGGAATACTGGTAAAGTCGCAATGACACGATCCTCTTTAGTAAACCCTAAATAATCAGCTACATCACGAGCATTTGAGAATAGGTTCTCATGTGTAAGCATTGCCCCTTTAGGACGGCCAGTTGTACCAGATGTGTATAGAATAACTGCCGTATCATCCTTAGCAACCTCTACCGGTAATGTATCTGGTGAAGATGACATCACAAGTTGTGTAAACGATTTCACTTTATCACGAAGATTTTCTGGAAGTGCCGCTAACTTTTCCCCAGTATCCGGCATTGTCTCACAAATCACATACGTCTGAACAGAAGGAAAGGCACCAGAAGCTTTTTCAATAAGTGGCAATAGCATATCTAAAGCTATAACAGCTTTTGCGTCACTATTTTTAATGATGTATGAAATCTCATCAGGAGTATAAATTGGATTAATCGGTATTGCAGTTGCACCTAAACGCATTGTCGCATACATCGAAATTAAAAAGTGAGGTGTATTTCCAAGTAAAAAGGCTACATGATCTCCTTTTTCAATTCCTAATTCTCTTAGAGCCGATGCGAACCTCGCAATAGATTGGTCAAATTCTGCATAAGATGTATCTTTGCCCATAAAGTTATACGCTGCTTTTGTAGGTTGTTCGAGTGCTGTTTCGCGAACACGTGATACTAAGTTCATGATGTACTCTCCTTTATTTGAATGAATCTTCATTCATTATTCAATACTTTCATTATAAAAGAAATGTTCAGATAATACAATAAGCATCGCAATTTCTTACGATGCTCTTACATGGGCAATATAACGCCATCTGATTAAGAAATAATATAGGATTTGAATACACGTAAAACCAACTAAGACCAAGATCATCTCCATCAAAATGGACACATCAGCTAAATTTTTCCAAATAACTTGTAAGGAAATAAATGAAAATGCACTGTGAAGCATCGCAATTCCCCACGGCAAGAAAAATTGAGGCACGAGCTGACGATTGACAATTTTGATTAGCTCTGATTCTGTGAACCCCATACCTTTTAGCAACTTAAACTGTCGTTTATCACGTTCAAGTCCAGTATAGAGTTTAAAGTAAACGAAACTACCAGCTGCAAGAAGAAGAACCGCAGCTACCATCAATCCAGTGAATAGAAGGAGAGAAAATGTTGCTCGAATAATAGAATAGTTCAACCCTGAGTTCTCAAAGTAAAATGGTAGTTCACTGGATTGACTAGTGTAAATGGCATCCGTTATTTGCGAGTCAATTTCCAACCCAATGGACTTTGTTCTTTCCCAGTCAGGTACATGAAACGCAAAAAATTTATACGATGAGTCCTGAGGAGATTGTCCTACTATTGGTTCATTAATTAACAAATAATCTTGGTCACTAACAACAATTACATTCGACCCAATACTCATCGAAGGAAATAACATCTTTGGATAAACACCTTTAACCGAAATGGGCAAATTACTCTCTTCTAGGACCGTTTGAATCGTAATCTCTTCAAACTTCTCTAAAGAGTTTTCAGAATACGGAATGAACATCGCTTGCCCTGGATTTAGTTTAATTAACGGATACCTCAAAGCAACCGCTAATTGATTGACATCTGATTCTCTTAATATATCAACTTCATTTCGAGAAAAAGAAGAGGTTTGTTTCTTTATTAAAAACGGAACAAGCGAATAAGATAACCCCTCCTCTTCTAATTCATACGTTAACAAATCGATATGTTGTCTTTCTAGGGAATTAGTTAATTCACTCGAATACATCAAAGCTAATGGGTTTAACTCACCATATTGGCCCGTATAGGAAGTTAATGAAGTCAATGTGCCTACCGATAAGAATGCTACTGTAGAAACGATTGTAACGATAAAATACATACGTGCATTTTCTCGTAACTTAACTGCACCCTCGGAAAATGCAATGAGACGATACCGATGCCAATAAAGTGATTTTCGTTTCCGAATCTGTTGATGAATAAACAATATCGAGTGTGTAAAGAAATAATAAGTGCCTAGTGCCGCCACCGGTGGAAGAAGTATAGATAGCGTTATGACAACTTTCGTTGAAGTGAAAGCTGCAGCGCCATAAGCGAATACCAATAAAAAAATACCAAGAACAGCTTTTACAGAAGAGTAGCTTTGCAATTCCTCCGTCTTCCAATACCCTCTCAGAAGCTCTATAATTTTTTGTTCTCGAATGAATATGACACTGGTCATGGAAATGATGACAAACAAACTAAGGAAAGAACCTATCGTCAAAGCAAAGGGTTTCCATGAAACATAAAGTGGTAAACTTTCTAGTTGTAATAATTCCCGAACAATCATGAAGAAAAATTTTGTGAACGCAAAGCCAAATAAAATGCCGGCTGCAACTGAAAACACACCTATGAGCATGGTTTCTAAAAACACTAGCTTATTTAGTTGTTTCCTCTCCATGCCTAACTGTAACAACAAGCCAAACTCTTTCGAGCGTGCTTGTAAAAAAGCACTCATTGAGTAGAACAGGAAAAACAATGTGAAAATATAGAGAACGATTTCAGCTACCACCATCCCTGTAGAAGCAACTTCTCTTAAAAACTCATCCTCAATTTTCGGATGAAACAATAGCATAGAATACATAAGAAATACCATGACCGAAAATACACTTGCCATGAAAAAAGCAGCATAGATTCGTCGATTCCGGATGACATTACGATAAGCGAATTGTCGAAAGGTCATTCACGTTGCCTCCAATTAAGGTAACCAAAATACATTTGAAATACCATTAGAATTTTAGTGCCACGCTTACCTTTACTTCGTTCCATTCAGAACGCTCCCAGATGATTTTATCAATTAAGGCATCATAAGCGGGCTTCATTATCGCATCGCCTTTTCCTTCTCTAATCATTTTTGCTGCCATTTCAATCACCTCTTTTTTATAGTCGCTAGTTCTATTTGAAAATCCGTTCATTCGTTCAGTTAAATTATTTCTTGTGGATAACTCTTCCTGTAACTCTTGTTGTCTTTGCTTCAATCTTTCTTTTGCTTTATCTACCGTATAAATACCCGCTTCGAAAGCTACTTCAATTTTAGATATTGCGGTTTCAATTTTACTTATTTTAGCATCTGATTTCTTTATAGCATCTCGATATTTATCAGCCATAGCAAGTTTATCCTTTTCAGTCGTTTCTTTATTTCGTGATACATACAGCCCTTCAAGAACGGTTGCTATTGTAGCATTAACGATTTCTAATGAGCCACCTCTATTCTCATTGCAACTTAAACAACGATGTATAGTCGGCTTTCCACTGTCTTTTCTGATTCGCATTGTTGAGTCACAGTTGTAACATTTAATTATACCACTCAAAGCATTCATTGTTTTCTTGCCTGTTTTTCTATCGCCTTTTATTGCAAGGACTTGATTTAATTCAGCTTCAGTCATAATTGCTTCATGCGTATTTAAACTAACGTTCCACTCCTCAAATGGTTTCAATTCGCTTTTTTTATCACGTTTATTGTAGTAGGTATGCCCTAAGTATGTTCGATTAGTTAGAGCGTATAGCAACCCTTTTATATTCCAATCAGTACCTTTATTCGTTTTAATATTAGCTTGTTCAAGTTTTTCGATAATTTTAGACGCAGTTTGACCCTTCAAATATGGCAACAGGATTTCATTTCGGAAGATGTCTTTTTGGTCATGAACAACACTCAATCGCTTTAAATCTTTATTAATCGTATATCCAAACGGAGCATATCCACTTGCCCACTGTCCATTTTTCAAGCTGATTTTTTTACCTGCGATGAGCCGTTTGCGTATCATTTTATATTCTCTTCGTGCTAAAAACCCTTTAAACTCAATAGTATCTTCGTCACGTTCATCATTAGCATCGAGGATATTGAACGGATTTGCTTCAAGAACCAAAGTATCACTATTCTTCAATGTATGTATGATTGTATCTTGATCCCCCCCACTCCCTCTTCCTAAACGGTCATAATCAAAAACAAAGATTGCATCATACATTTCATCTTTGACATCTTGCAATAATTCTTGCATTTTTGGTCTATTCTCTATCTTTTCGCCTGAAACGATTTCACCGTATTCCACATAGTTCCACTCATATTTCTTGCAAAAATCTAAGATGACACTCCTATGTTTTTGTAAATCTTCTTCACCTTCGCCCCTTGATTTACGCAAATAAATTGCAACATTTTTAATTACTTCCAAAATATTTGAGTTTGAATAATCATAGCTTCTCATTAGAATCACCAGCCCTTGTAAGTAATTGTAATCACTTCATTGGGATTACGTTCAAATTGGAGGTCTACTTGTTCCCACGTCAAGTGCTTTTTGTTACGTTTTATGCCTAGTCGCCTTACGACATTTTGAATACTTTTCTTCGTTCGTGTGCCATTTAGAGCTTCATGTACACCGTCAAAACCTTTTATTGGATAAACCTCAAGGACTATCTTTTTCTCTTCATCTTTCCAATAATCATCTTGATTTAAGTTTTGTCGTCTTGATTCAGTTGCAACTTCCTTACCCTTTTTGATTCCCGATACAGTTGCCTTCGTTAGCATTTGTTGCCATGTATATTGAGGGAATAACTCTTGCATTTGTTTAGCCGTCTTTACAGGGTACGTTCTTATAAATAGTTCAGTTTCTTCTTCAGTCCACTTTGCTCGCACGTGAAACACACTTCCCTTCCTCTATTTAAAGTAGTGTAAGTACATTCATTGTACACAATAGCGAAAAGTAAGTATATTGAGTATTACACTTTTAATAGAAGAAGCACAAAAAATCCAACCTCCCAAAGTTAGTAATGGGGGTTGGATTTTTTTTTCATATGCTATTGATAAAATTGGATTTAATGAATAGAGTTAGTAATGTGAGGACTTTTTTAAACGCAAAAATCCAACCTCGCAAATAAAATAGAAAGGTTAGAGGCTTTACAATTATTAAAAGCGTATATTTTTGGTCGAAATATACGGTCAGTATCTTAATAAAAATATTATAACACTATCTTATAATACCATCATTTATATGTCAAGGTGGTATAAAAAAAACTTACAGGAGGTCATGTAATGACACAGATTCAGAAGAAGGACACAGGAAAAAGGCAGAAAGAAGCGGGACAAGCTAATGTAGTGAAATCGAGGGAGTATATGACGAATAAAGCTATTTCCGAACTTTACCTAAAAGAATTGATTACGAAGGAACAAGAGCCGTCAGCAAGGACATTGTATCGCTCATGCTTGCAATCGTATCAGCGACCAAAAGATAAGACTAAAAAATCTTATGAAAAAGTAGGCTTTAACTTTGAATCACCTATAGACATGGCAATTAAGTTTATCACTAGGTTACCGATTGAGTGGGAAAAATGGCAGGAACAACAAAAGATTTATGATGGTAGAGATATTGAAGAAGATACACGTAATAGACCGTCAATTGACAGAATAAATAGCAACGGACATTATTCCATTGACAATATTCAAACGGATTCACTGGAAGGCAACTATACCGATGCAAGTAATCGAAGAAGGGTGAAAACACCAATAGTCATGATAGATCAAAATGGAAGTCTTGCATTTCAAGTATACGAATCGCAGACAGAAGCCAAAAACGAATTGAATATGAATAGCAACAGCTTGAAGAAAATCCAAACGAATGTATGTGAAGTAATTTACAAAGATTCAGAGGGCAATAAACACGCTTCAGGGAAGCAAACTGTACCGATGAATTACATCGAATTAAAGCCGAAAGATGAAGAAGACCTAAAGCGACTATCTAAGGAACACGGATTGACATATGAGACACCCGAGGTTAGAGCCATAAGAGATGCAAAAGCCATTGAAGAAATGATAAGAAATGGACAACTCAAATAGTAAGTAACAGCATTAAGAAGCAATTATATGGATTGTATTCGTATTTTCCTATCATAATCATCTGAAAATTTTCCATCTAATTTAATGAAAAGGAATGATAATTATTCGACCAAATCGTAAATTAAAAATCAAATCAAATCAGCTAAAACAATATGAGCAAGAAACAGACTATACAATCGGACTAGATACCATCGTAATGCGAACTAAATTAACAGATGAACAAAAACAGTTTATCTATGACCGATTTTATTACAGTTTCCATCGTTCAAAACATTACAGATATGCACTCTACATTAATACAATAGGATTCGTTTTACAATTATCACCATTAGAACCAAAAAAACACGCATATTTTAACGCTTCTATTGCATTAAATCCTAAGTTTTTTAAGCAGGACTATATACCACATAGCATTATTGACGTGCTAACAACAATCGACTGGAAAGTAACACGCATGGATATAGCATTTGATTACAAAGCACCGAAGCAAGATAGTCTATTGTTTAAGCATAACGGAAAGATGAAAGATAATAACTTCAAAGATTCGTATTACGTAGGAGCATATTCAAAAGACCGTAAGAATCATCGTATAGTAAACTATGACCGCAACTTGAAAGAAGAGAGCAGAAACAATGAAATAACGCACAAATTCAGCAACCGATTAGAAACCCGCTTCAATTTTACAATGAAAGAAATGCCGTTAAATGATTTAAAACACGCAGTCATTTTAAATGAGTTATCACGCTATTTATTTATATCGAGTATTGACCACACACAATTTGACGGTTGGACAAAAAATCGTTTGCGTAAGCTACAGAACAACTATGAGCAGTATAAAGCACAGAAAGCCAAAGAACAGCGTAAGTTGCGTAAGATGATTAAGCAGAGCAGAGAGCCGTTGGAAGCTATTTACGAAGCCAATATGGACAACCTATTCGACTTTATGACATACAAAGAATCTTATTCAATAGAAGCAGAATCAGCATGAAGTCATTAATTACTAAACTTATTAAACTACAGCTACAGCCATATAGAAGCGAGCATATTGACTTTGAAGACTTGATGAACAGATATAGCAAGAAGTCAGCAGATAAGGTTCAGGTGCAGTTACAAGAGTTACAGGAAGCAGAAGCGATACAATATGAGCGTGAAGAATTTGGTTATAGGATTGAATTATTAAACTTACAATTATTGAAATCATACAGTCATACAGTGTAATAACCATAAACATTTATAGATGAGTGACGTCACCTATCTAACAGAAGCGTATCAGCTAAGATAGTGATACGTTTTTTATTTATGATTAGTAATTGCAGCCAAAATAGTATAGAACACTTGTTCTTACTGATTCTTGTTATTTAGCGAGATGTTTTAGGATAAGGAAGCGGGAACAGAAGCAAAACTCAGGAAAATACGGACATAATACCCGCTCCGATGTTTAAAAACTATAAATAGGGACATTTTCTACTATTTGCATCAATGCTGAAAAATTGGGATTCGACTCGCATTCTTTCGAGATAGAAATCGAGAGGGAAATATTTAATTTCAAGTAATTATTCTAGTTGCAGTTTAACAGTTTTTATTTTACTCGATAAATTTTCGTAAGTTGAATTGATATTCTTGGAATATTCAACATATGATCCGACTGGACTTGTAGAAATACTTACAAAAGTATCATAGATTTCATAAACTTCTAAAAGGGATTCGTAATTATCTTTAAATTTTTCAGATGGATTTTTCAAGTTTGAAATGGCTTCAGTAATTGATACTTGTTGTTCTAAAATAACGTTAGTGTCTTCAACCTTTGCAAACTTAACCATAGAAATCATTGTATTAAATTCACCTTGCTTTAACCCCGCCCCCAGTTCACCAGAGAAATAAGCCCTTTGAAAGGAATTGGTCATATCAGAGAGGATAGACTTATCAACATTTAATCCTTCACTAAGAGTTGAAAAAGGAATACTCCCATTAATAATTTTGCCCCAATATTTTTGATATGTTGAAGCGAGTACAGCAGAATCCGTTGTAGAAGTTTCTATAAGTTCTAGTGTCTCTGCTAATGTACTTTGGTAAGTAAGTTCTTGTGTTCTTACTTTCTCCTCTTCTTGTGCTTTAATATCCTTGCTCCAAAAAAAGTAACCTATTCCTCCCCCCACAATTAGGACAGAGATAATGCTGATGATTAATTTTTTTATCATTAATAGCCCCCCTTAATTTATCTGTTACCATTTTACTGGTTACAATGGAATTATACACCATTTTTTTGGGATTGTATTCTAAGTGTTGCTAAAGGTACACTCTTTGATACACTATTAGACATTTTATAAAAAGTGATACCTAAGCCTTTTTCCAATACAACTAAGCGTATCAAATAATAGTTAAAAAAATAATGAGACGTATCATAATTATACTGGACTTTTTGATACACTTATGAGATAATGAATACACAAACAAAACGAGGGAGCGGATAACATGACAAGTAAAACATTTAGCTACATAAGAGTTTCGAGTAAAGACCAAAACGAGCAAAGGCAGATTGATACGATGTTAGCATTAGGAGTACAGGAACGTGACTTATTCATCGACAAGCTAAGCGGAAAGGATACTAACAGACCTAAGTACCAAGCATTAAAACAGGTTGTACGAACAGGCGATACAATCATAATCGACTCAATTACAAGACTATCGAGAAACATGGAAGATATAAAAGCAGAATATCAATACTATGTAACAAATGGCATAAGCTTACAATTCGTGAAAGAGCCGATGCTTAACACAAAGAGCCATGACGATATCATGCAAAAAGCAATAAGCGATATAATACTCACATTACTTTCAGCTTTTGCAGAAAAAGAAAGAAATGATATTAAACAACGACAAGCCGAAGGAATAAAGTCAGCTAAAAACAAAGGTGTAAAATTCGGTAGACCATCGTTAGACTTGCCCGCTAATTGGAACGAAGAATATAGCAACTGGAAAGAGAAAAAGCAAACAGCCGTACAATTTGCCACTAACGTAGAAATGACTAAGCCGACATTATACCGAAAAATTAAAGAATATGAATTACAACAAGGGTAGCAAATCAGCTACTCTTTTTTTCTTGAAAATTATAAAGCAAATTAACTAATATATGGTAAACTTTCATTATAAGAGAAGTGGGGGTTATTCATTGGGTACATTTTTAGGTTTTCTTCTTGGTATATCAATAATAATATTCTTGTTTAGTGTTATATGGAAATGGGTAATTGTAATGCCTGTTACAGTCTTGTTAATGGCTTTTGGCATAGATCATTTAAAGATTACTGTATTTTTTTCTAACTTAATTGGACACTTAGTAATTATATCTATGCTAATACTTTATACTGCATCTTTTACATCTGAAGAAGGCAATTTTGTACCCTATGCAATAACAGCAGGACTTTTCTTTTTATTTAGTTGTTTGCAAGATTTAGGAAATAATGATGAAACAGTAGATTTATTTCCTGTTAGATTCTCTGCATTAATATTAGGTTTGATTTTTTATTTAATTACAATTATATATCCTACTATCGCCGTTAACGGAATTTCAATCACGTTATTAGAGTGGATTCAAAAAATAAATGAAATTAATGTCTTATCTTGGATAATAAATATTGTTGGTATTATTTATGTATTTAGTATGCTTTTTATGGGTGTTATAGCATTATTCGGATTAATTGCTCTAGTTACAAACGAATTAAAGAGTTTTCTTCTACATAGGAAGATAAAAAATGAGCAACCCTAAAAAGCAACATTATGTTCCTCAGACTTATTTAAACTATTTTAAAGATGTAGATGGTTACGTACATATCTATGACGGGATTAAAGATGAATTTAGAAAACAAACACCAGCAAATACAGGATATAGTAAACATTTCTATACAGTAGAAAGTAATGGTGAAAAAGACTTCTTTATTGAAAAAGCTTTAGCTGAAAAAGTAGATGTTTTATACAATCCATTAATTGAAAAAATTAGTAGAATGGAAATATTAAATAATCAAGATAAGCTTAATTTAGGGCTGTTTTTAGCGTGTCAACATCTTAGAACTCCTGCTCGAAGGAACAATCATAATACTATGGTAGAAGAGACAATTAAAAATATAAGTAAAATAACGTATGAATTAAAAAAATATCATGGGGCATTGTCTGATGAGATGAATAACCCTGAGATAGAATCTATTATAAAAAATGAAGCGTATACGGTAGAAGTGCCAAAAGAACACAGTTTAAAATTATTAATGAGTTATGCCGATAAGATGGGTACAATGTTATCTAAACAAAATATAATAGTTCAAAAAGCTTCTAGTAAAGCTGAGTTTATAACATGTGATAACCCTTACAGTATGATGAAAGAAAATTGGGTACAACCATGGGAAGGCTTAGGTGTAATTAACACAGTAAAAGTATTTCCTTTGACTAATCAATACCTAATTATTTTAAAAGGGTTTGGAGAACGAATGATATATACTCCACCATTATCAAGATCTGATGTTAGAGGGTTAAATTTTCAGGTTGCTTCATTTTCTGATAGGTATTTATTTTCTAACAATGAATTATTACTACGAGGATTAGTTCGAAAAATTAAAAAGAGCATAATAAAGGAATAATTGAGATTAATGATAAAACATTCATTTTAATTGACCCGCTCCAAAGCTCACAGAATCGTTTTATTAATAGCTAGCGTAATCGTAGAGCGTTCTTATGACGATAAACGAGTATTAGTTCATTCTTATAAGACGTCTACAGGAACGCTTCAGAGTATCACAGCAAGCTATAAGAGTATACCCGAGGGGATAGATTCAGATACACAGCAATATTGTTAGCAACATGCAGATATACCTCA
The DNA here is from genome assembly GCA_041551995.1 of Paenisporosarcina sp. Classification (GTDB taxonomy): domain Bacteria; phylum Bacillota; class Bacilli; order Bacillales_A; family Planococcaceae; genus Paenisporosarcina. Next base: position 5,287 of record JBFELW010000004.1, on the reverse strand, counting down.
TCTACGCACATGATATTATTAAAATTTCGATTCGAGTGTTCTTATTGTGGATAACTTTAAAATGAAATATTTAAGCTACAAACCCTTACGTATCAAGCCATTCATTTAACATTAGCATTGAATCATGACAAACGTAAATCATTAACATTTCCTCCAAGTAGTGACAACACGTTTAAAATTCGTTGGAAAAAAGTTTGTCTTCTTTCATCGCTATAAATTTCGTTAAAAAACGCGCCGTCTTTAATAAATAAAACCCTGTCACAATAACTGGCTGCAATTGGATCATGCGTAACCATAATAATCGTTGTACCTTGTTCTTGATTCACTTTAGAGAGCAACTCCATCACATCTCTAGAAGCTTTCGAATCTAGATTACCTGTAGGTTCATCTGCTAAGATAAATGTCGGTCGGTGAATTAATGCACGACCAATAGCCGTTCTTTGGGCTTGTCCTCCTGATATTTCATTAGGGCGTTTGTCTAGTATAGAGTTCAAATCAAGTTTGTTTGAAATGTCGGCTAATCTTCTTTTCATTTCCTCAATAGAAAGTCCATCCAATGTTAATGGAAGAACCATATTTTCCTCTACAGTTAGCATTTGCATTAAATTAAAGTCTTGAAAAACAAATCCGAGTTGTCTCCTTCTAAATAGAGCCAGCTCGTTCTTCGTCATTTCTTCTGGTCGTAACCCGTTCATTGAGACATAACCAGAAGTTGGCGTATCAATGGTTGAAATGATATTGAGTAATGTTGTTTTCCCACTGCCTGATGGGCCCATCACAGCAATAAATTCACCCGTGTTCACTTCAAAACTTAATTGATTTAAAGCTCGATTGGTTACTTTTCCTTCATATACTTTCGTCACTTCGTCCATTTTTAAGATTGACATCTTCGGCTGCACCTCCCTTTACAAGATCCTGACTGTGAAATAACACGTGAATTGTCGTCCCTTTCTTTAATTCGGAGTCGATAGATAACTCATGACCCAATTTATCACAAATTTCTTTTGCTAAATATAAACCCATACCTGTACTTTCACCTGTTTTTCGGCCATTTTCTCCCGTAAAAAAAGCTTTTGTAACACGGGGCATGTCCGCGGCAGGAATACCAATTCCTTCATCTTTAACAGATAGCAATATATTGCCGTCATGACAACTTGCGTCTAGATATACTTTTTTACCTTTTTCAAATGTATATTTAACAGAATTTGTAATAAACTGACCGATGACAAATCTAATCCATTTAGCATCAGTAAGGACTACCAACTGTTCATCGATTGATATCACTGGATAAACATGATGGGTTATAAATAATCGTTTATTTTCGGACACCACTTCTGTTACGAGTTGTTTGAGGTCAACTTGTTCCACCTGCATATCTTGCTCAAACGTATCAATTCTTGCATTCATTAATACAGAATCTAATCCTCTTTTTATACGGTCAATTTCTTCTTGTAAGCTCTTTTTATCTATCACATCTTCATGAATCAGTAATTCGGCAACAGAAAGTGGTGTTTTCATCTGGTGTACCCATTGATTTATGAATTGAAGCTGTCTATTTTGATTGGCATACAATGCTTGAACTTCATATTGATATAAACGGTATAAATCTAGTAAAAACACTTCTATCTGTTCTTGCTCAGGCGATTTCGCATCTCGTTGAAGAGCAGCTTCCATCTGTCTCGGATGCGATAAGATTTTATGATAAAAGGAATACCGCTTCACAAACCTACCAAATAGAAAAGATGCAATTAAAAGAGTGCTTATAACAATAGAATAAATAGCTGTATCCACATTGCGAAATCCATCTAACCAATAAAGAGACATAATAAATAACACCATGAGAAACTGGAATATGACATAAGCAATATGTTCTTTTAAGAAAAGCCGTACATTCATAAAGATTCCTCTCGGCTTAACATAAAGCGATATCCCGCACCACGAACTGTATCAATTGTCGAGGTAATTCCATAGTCAAGTAGCTTCTTTCTTACACGTGTCATGTTAACGTTTAACGTATTTTCATCAACGAACGCTTGATCATCCCATAATTCTTCAAGTAATTGTTCCCGAGTCACTACTTTTGGTGATTGACCCATAAGTAATTCGAGAATCGTATTTTCTCTTTTTTGAAGAGGAATTTCTTGTGTGCCAGAATGCAGTTCCATCCTTTCTAGACACAAGCATAATTTCCCTAGCTTAACCGTTCGTTCTTCTTGTTTTAATGCATACTCTCCATATGTTCTTCGTAAGTGACTTCTTATTTTGGCTAGGACGATCTCATAGTGGAAAGGTTTCGTTATAAAATCATCTCCACCATTTTCTAACGCAAACACTTGGTCCATATCTCCAGATCTTGCCGAAATAAATACTATAGGACACGTCGTTTTTAATCGAAATTGTCTACACCAATAGTAACCGTCATAAGAAGGTAAGTTAATATCTAGCAGAATCAGATGTGGATTAAAGGATTCAAACTCCTCTAAGATTCGATCAAAGTCTTCAACAGTTTGTACTTCATATTGATATTTACGTAATGTATCTGCAAGTAATGAGGCTATTTTCCGATCATCTTCAACAATATAAATACGATGTGTCGTCATGTTGGCCTCCCCCTTTTACTTTTTTCTTTATTTTACCAATAATCTTTAATAGAGTCACTCTACCTAAAGGCTAGCTTAAGTTAAATAAAAAGTCTGACCGAAGTCAGACTCTTGGAATATTAATACATTAGCTGTATAAACTGTTCTTTCGTTATGCCACCAAGATATGTGGAAATATTAAGATCTCCAATTGCTTGTTCAATACTACTCTTTTCATAAGTGATGCCCGTTAGACGAGTTTCAATATCTGAAACATCACCCACTCCAAAGAAATCCCCATAAATATTCGCATCTTCAATTATTCCGTTCTTCACTTGTAATCGGACGTCAATTCCACCAACTGGGAAACGCTCAGCATGTGACATATTAAAAGCTGGTGATTTGCCATAATTCCAAGCCCAATTCCCATATCTCTCTTTGGATAATTCATGAATGTTTGTCCAATCTTGCTCCGATAACTCAACTGTTTTCATTTGTTCTTCCCCATCGAAAATGGAATGAAGTAATTTGAGACGAAAATCGTTAATTGTGATTGGATCTTCTAAAAATTCCATAATGTTCGCTACTCGACTTCGAATCGATTTTATACCTTTAGATTCGATTTTGTCTTTTCGTACCTTTAGAGCTGAAACCACTGCTTCAATTTCTGTATCAAACATTAAAGTTCCATGGCTAAACATACGTCCTTTTGTTGAAAATTGAGCATTTCCAGAGATTTTACGTCCTCCTGCAAGAATATCATTTCGTCCTGATAATTCAGCATCCACACCCATCCCTTTTAATGCGTCTACTATTGGTTGTGTAAACTTTTTAAAGTTGCGGAAGCTATCGCCATCATCTTTTGTTATGAAGCTAAAATTCAAATTTCCCAAGTCATGATAAACAGCTCCACCTCCAGATAATCGACGAACCACATGGATTCCATTTGATTCTACATAATCTGTATTAATTTCTTCAATTGTATTTTGATTTTTCCCAATAATTATGGAAGGTTCATTGATATAGAACAGAAAAAATGAATCTTTATCGACGTCCATTGCTTTTAGTGCATATTCTTCAATAGCTAAGTTAATTCGTGGATCTGTAATGCCTTTATTATCAATAAAATACATGTTGTACATCTCTCCCTTTAAAGGTTCTACATATACTATATATGAATCGAATAGTTTTGTATTGACATACGGTCAACTGTTATAATACAATTAAAATAATTAAATCAGTATTAGTACAGAATGAAAAGGAGGAAATCAGCATGCTTGAAAATGTTATTGAATTTTTTAAAAATCTTCCCGCAAAACAATGTACTCAATGTGGAGAAAAAATTGAAGAACAACATGAGTGTTATGGAAATACTTGTGATACGTGTAACCAACTTTAAAATTAAAACAGCCATTTAGGAATTGACTCCTAAATGGCTGTTTTAATTTTAAGTTTCTATATAGATTAAAGGTTCTTCTATGAGATTGTGAATCTTAACCTTGTCTTGTACCAACTACTTAATAGGATGAAGCCAAAAACGATTCCTCCAATAAAGTGAATCTTTTCATTAACTAAGAATTTGTCAATGCTTAAGTTAAATGAATTCAGAAGATCAGTGTAAACGAAGATTGGAAGGACAGTAATAATAAGACTTGGAATCCCAAATAAAACGAATTTCAACCAATCAAATGTCATTTTCCCGTCATCTTGATATGCCATAGTAAATCGTGGGATCGCAAAAACCATACCGAGAATAAGGGCAAATACAGATTGAAATAAGGTGACGGGTATCATAGTAAAACTTTTTTGACTTTCTTCAAGTAAAACAGCTTCATAATGTAATCCCATATAGATAATGAATGAGCTAGTGATAAGAGTAGCTATGTATAAAACGAGACGATTTCGTAATATCTTCAACTTTATTTCCTCCTTAATCCATATTTAGTATTCAGTTCGTGCATGATCTAATTAGTCAATTATACCATTATTTACCTTGCTATTAACATTAAATTAGAAAAAGGCAACTCCTAAGAGTTGCCTTTTTCTAATTTATTTAAATAAATCCTCGATTATTTCATTGCCCGCTGCTTTTCCTTGATCAACACAATCTGGTAGTCCCAAACCTTCATAAGAACTTCCAGCAAGCTTAATCATCGGGAATTGCTCTTGAATTTCTTTTTTCGCTTTAGCTACTCGTTCTTTATGCCCCACCATATATTGAGGAGAGGCATTCCTCCATCGTGTGACGACTGTAAATAATGGATCTTGATCAATTTTCATTGTCTGTCTGAGGTCTGATAGTACAACTTTTTCGAGTTCACTATCGGATAATTCCACTGCGGACTCATCACCAGCACGCCCTACAAATCCCCGAAGCAATACATGACCTTCTGGTGTAGTCGTTGGCCACTTACGATGTGTCCATGTACAAGCAGTTATAGAATAATCACTGTTGCGTGACACTAAAAAGCCAGTACCTTCTTTTTCTTGATTAACTGCCTCCTCTTTAAAAGCCATCGCGACGGTGGCTACTGAGGTTGCAGGCATCTCCTGAAAATCATTCATCAGTCCATGTTCCTCAAATAATGGAAGTGCTGCGAGATGAGGTGTGGCAAAAATGACTCGATCGAATAGCATTTCCGAATCGTTATTGAGGAACAGGTTTACTTGTTCCCCCTCTTTTTCAAACCGTTCAACACGAACCCCTT
>JBFELW010000003.1:0-20766 GCA_041551995.1 Paenisporosarcina sp. | reverse complement strand
GATTGGCTCGACTGAATGGAAAGTTGGAAAACCAGACTTTGTGGGATATGAAGAAGCGATGCAATTCCACAATGGTATAGCTTCTATTCTTGCTGAAGAAGGAAAAACAGTCATTTTTGCTGCAGATGAAGAAGGGATTATCGCACTTCTAGCACTAAGGGATACCGTGCGAGAAGAATCCAAAAAAGCTATAGCGTCCCTTCGTGATTCGGGTATATATACCATTATGTTAACAGGTGACAATGAGAGGACAGCTAAAGTAATTGCGGACGAAGCTGGTGTGGATCACTTTATTGCGGAGTGTTTACCTGAAACAAAAATGAAGCATATGAAAGAGCTTTTAGTAAAATATAAGCAAGTCGGTATGGTTGGTGATGGAATAAATGATGCACCTGCTCTCGCAACTGCAACCGTAGGAATTGCAATGGGAGGAGGCACAGGTGTAGCACTTGAAACGGCAGATGTTGTACTAATAAAAAACGATTTATCTCGCATTGATTATGCAGTTAAGCTTTCTCGAAAGATGAACCGTATTGTAAAACAAAACATTATTTTCTCCATAGTTGTCATTATACTATTAATTATCTCGAATCTTTTTCAAATCATAAACTTACCTCTTGGTGTAATTGGCCATGAAGGAAGTACAATTTTAGTTATCTTAAATGGCTTACGACTACTAAACAAAAATGTATAGGAAAGCAGGAGCGTCTAAACGACAGCTCCTGCTTTCTTCATTTCAATCTTCTCTTTTCTTTCTTGCATAACGGCATTTATTTGTCCTCCAAGCATTAAAATAATACCGGAAAGATACATCCACATCATCAACACGATAATGGCCCCAATACTTCCATATGTAGCAGAATAATTAGCAAAACTGCTCACATATAATGAAAAGGCAAAAGATGTTAAAATCCATCCTACCGTAGCAAAAATAGCACCTGGAATCACACTCTTTAAATATAATTTCCGATTTGGCGCCACCCAGTATAGCAACATGAAAACCACGAAAATAATAATAGGTGGAATTGTCCACCTCATACTATTCCAGATAGATAAAAACCCTTGTTCGTAGCCTAAATAAGAAAATATAAAAATTCCAATTTGTTCACCAAAGATAGGTAACACTAAAGCCACCACTAAAAGCGTAATGAGCAATAAAGTGAAAATAATAGAAATAGTCCTAGCAATTAGAAAAGGTCTTGTTTCTTCAAGGTCATAAGAACGATTTAACGATTTTACCAATGCGTTCATCCCATTTGAGCCTGACCAAATTGCCGCGAGAATTCCGATAGATAATAATCCACCATTCCGGTTGGTAAGTGCTTCATCCAATGTCCCCTCTATAAGTGTATAAACTTCACCAGGTGCATAGGTTTGCAAAATACTAAACAACTGATCTTGTTGTAGATTTAGATATGGAAGCAATGTCACCATAAAAATTAACAATGGAAATAGTGATAGTAAAAAAAAGAAAGCGAGTTGAGCACCCAACGCTGTAACATCTACATGCTTAATACGGGCTAGCAACTCTTGAAAAAATCCTTTTGATGTGGTCACATCAAAAGGACGGTCTTTCTTTTCTTTTTTTGCAACATGCAGTAATTTTAACTTACTTAAGAAATTAGTTGATGAACTAGATTGATTTTCATTTGGTTTATCTTCATTTACCATACAATCAATCCTTTCTTAATGAAAGTTTTTCTCTTCATAAGTATGTTCAGGTAAAACCGGCATTTTAAAATCTTCTTCACTTTCAGGTTTAACAAGTGTTTTATACTCTTCTTTTGAATTTGCAAATGCATCTTTTGTATCTGTAACTAAAGTTTTCACTTGTGGAGTTAATGATTTAATTTCGTCAACCTTACTTGTTAAATACTGTGCGTCTTGTGAAAACTGACTGTAAACTTGCTGTAGCTGTTCTGACTTTTCTTGTAAGATTTGTTTTAGGTCTTCTCGATTTTGTGAATAATATTTAACATCAGAAGACATATTTTTTAAATTGTATTTTACATTCTCACGAGTAGCTTTATCAAACATGCTAATTCCTACACCTGCGATAGCTCCAATTACCATTCCTTTTACTAATTTGCTTTCATTCATTAATAAAACCTCCTAAATAGTAAATTTCGGTCGTGTTTTAATATACCCCTTTATCAGCATATTAAAACACCAGCGGACTTCAATTTGACATTCTTACTATGACATGAAATGATTAACTATACCGTATGAAAGGCAGGAAACCAAAATGAATTTAACACAACCATCTCAAGAAAATGTTGTATATATGATTGAGCAAATAAAAGAAAAACTTCGTATGGTTAATGTAGACGCAATGCGAGCGGAGTCATTCGATGATTCTGCTTATGAAGACTTACATTATCTATATACGATGGTTATGAAACGCAACACATTTAGCCCAAGTGAAATGCAAGCTATTGCTGCAGAACTAGGCTCTCTTCGCAAGTAATTATGAAAGCACACCATCGTGCGTTTCAATCTGCGAGCTAGACATAGCATACGCTTATTTTATAAACGATACAAAAAAACCTCTAGTTTTCACTAGAGGTTTTTTTGTATTGAACAATAACCCAACCGCCTTCACGAATAACAGATTGAATGCTCACGATTTTTAAACCTGCTCCTCTTGCCCATTCCGTTAATTCTTCTTCTCTAGGTAGTGAATATAAGTTATCGAAGGAAATGAAAAAGCTATTGAAGGCCGCAACAAATGGAGGACTATCTTGACCACTAGATATCGGTGTTATAACAGATAATACTCCATCCTCATTTAACCAACCACTGAGTCGGTTAAATAGCTCTTGTCTTTTTTCTCTAGGTATATAATGAATAATATTATTCATTAATAACAAATTGTAAGTTTTTTTAGGTTCATATTTCCATAAGTCACTTTGTTCAATGGTCACATTTTTCATACCTTCAGTTAATTCAGTCGCTGTTTGAGCAACAGATTGACTTACCTCAATACCATCAAAGGTAGAATCTTCAAACGTTTCAGCTAAACTCTGAATATACCCACCTTCTCCACAACCTATATCCAAGACATGTTGGTTTTTCTTCTCTTTTAATAACTTCGCAATTTTAGGAATGGCCATTATTTCTAGCAGTCGACTTGTTTCGGCAACTGTATCCGCATGACGATCCGCGTCAAAATGATTACGCTTCTTTTCTCTCATCATCTCAGGATAATTAAGTAGACTCGGAATATGTAATTCCATTATCTCCTTTAATATAACACCCGAAGATGACTCTTCCTTGGGACGTGGGAGCTTCCACAGCCCAATTGTTTTATATCTTTCACGGTTCATTGATTTCAAATGACCAATTGAGACTCCTACATTAACCCATTGTTCGAGCAAAGTAATATCTAATTGGTAGGCATCAGATACATCAGTAACTGATACGCCCCTTTCAAAAGCTAGGAATAAGTCTAGTTCATATCCCACATAGGCATGCCAAGAATGTAAAAATGGGACATTTCTTTTCATCCACAATCGCGCTTTAAACATTTCCATAAAATCCACCATCTGAAATACCCCCATTTTATCTTCTCTTATTTACATACACTCTCGTTTTCGTATGTAAACCTTTGAATATGCTATAAACTCTTCTATTCATGGGGAAACAGTGAAATTAAAAATACTCTATTTTGTGATTCAAATGTGATATATATCACAGACTTCATGATTGTATATTGATAAAATAATATAAATATTTATAATTTTTAGAAAGTGAGGTGTTATCTGAAAATGATAAATCAAAAAAAAAATTCCAATACAAAAAAGTTGAATTCCAGTAGTTATTCTAAGTCATTAAAATTAGCTAATATCGGCATATGGGAACTTGAAATAGATTCGCAACTTCTCAATCTAAGCACAGAACATAGAGAATTGATGGGTTATGAAAAAGGAGAAATAAACGAGCAGTTTACTTTGTCCCAATACATAGAACGATTTGTATATAAGGAAGATCGCGAGAAATTAAACAGGTTATATCAGTTAATAAAAAATGGAATTCCTGAATGCCTATATCAATTGGAGTATCGCTTAATTCAACGAGATGGAACCACAATAAACGTGTTAGTTACTCTTCAAGATCAACAATTAATAGGTAATCGAATTACTGGAACCTCACAAAATATAACTTTTCAGCGGAAGATTGAATCTGAACTAGAGGATACTTTACGACATTTAGCTGATTTGAAATTTGCCCTGGAAGAGTCAACACTTGTTACTATTACTGATGTTAACGGGACAATTATTTATGTTAATGATACCTTTTGTAAAATTTCAGGATATTACCGTGAGGTACTATTAGGAAAAAATCACAGGTTTACTAATTCAGGGTATCATTCAAAAAAGTTTTTTAAAGATATGTGGGAAACGATTTGTAATGGAAAAGTATGGCGTGGTGAGCTGAAGAATAAAAACAAAAGTGGAGAATCTTACTGGGTGGATACAACAATCGTTCCCTTTGTAAATGAACAAGGAACGCCCTATCAGTATGTAGCAATTCGTACCGATATCACACAAAGAAAACATATAGAACAGAAGCTTACACATATCGCCTATCATGATTCATTAACTGGATTAGCCAATCGTAGATTGTTAAACGAAAGATTGACTCGTATGTTAGCAGATCAAACTGATTTACACATGCCAGCTGTAATTTTTTTTGATTTAGATAACTTTAAAGTGGTTAATGATACTTTAGGGCACCATATGGGTGATGATTTTTTGAAAATGGTATGCGATCGTCTAAAAGGTATAGTTCACCCGGATGAGACGTTTGCTCGTTTCGGCGGTGATGAATTTGTTTTGGCGATTCCTACAATCAGTTCTCAGAATATGTTAGCTTCTCGCTGTTTAGAATTATTAAATCATATTAAGAAACCCTTTATTATTAATGAAAAAGATTTTTTCGTAACGATGAGTATTGGAGCGGCTTATGCTCCTTTTCATGGAGTTTTACCCGAAGAACTCTTAAGAAAATCCGATTTGGCTATGTATAGCGCAAAAATGAATAAAAAAGATGACTTTCGAATTTTTGAACCACATATGTTACATAGTTCAGATAAACGATTTACGATTATTTCGCAGTTGAGAAAAGCTATTAAAGATCAAGGATTCGTTCTACATTATCAACCAAAAATCCAAATGAATTCCAGTATCCATGGGTTTGAAGCCCTAATTCGCTTGCAAACACCAGAAGGCGAGTTGATTCCACCTGATGAATTTATACCGATTGCAGAAGAGACTGGCCTAATTATATCAATCGGTGATTGGGTAATATATACAGCCATTCAACAAATCCGAAAATGGCTGGATATGGGTTTTCCACCTATGGTAATGGCAATTAATATTTCATCAAGTCAATTTCAACAAGGAGACTTAATTGAGAAAATAATGGCAGCCATTAATGAATTTAATATTGATCCACACTACCTAGAATTAGAAATAACAGAAAGCGTATTGATGGAGAATCCAACAGAAACAAATAAAAAGTTAAAACAACTTCGAAAAAATGGTTTAAAGATTTCGATAGATGACTTTGGAACTGGCTATTCATCCCTGTACTATTTAAAGGAATTCGCAGTTGATGTCATTAAAATTGACCGAATGTTTATTAAAGATATTGAAAATGATTCTAAAAATTGTACGATTATTCAATCGATCATAAATCTCGCACATGATTTGGACCTAAAAGTAACTGCTGAGGGAGTAGAAACAGAAATTCAATTAGAATTTTTAAAGAATATTTCTTGCGATTTTTTTCAAGGTTATTACTTTTCACGACCGAAGGATGAGAATACTATCACCAAATTACTTTTAAAAGGTAATTATTAGATAAAAAAATACAAAATACAAATATACAAATTTTTACTAGCAAAAGCTTTTCCCAAAAAAACATAATACATACTCAATAAGAATATGGAGGTTAGTAAAGATGATGTTCAAATTGAAACTAACAAAGAATAATCCAACTTTAACTGAACAAAGCTATGAAAAACAAATTGAATTAACTATACCGACAGGAAAAGAATTAGAAAGACAAATAGCTGTCATTTCATTAACTGAAGCAGACTTAGCTTTGATAAAGGTTTTAGAACCAATGGTTACGCAACATATCGATACCATTGTAAATGATTTTTATGAAAATATTACAAATCAACCAAATCTCCTTCAAATAATTGCAACTTTTAGTACAGTTGATAGACTTAAAATGACTTTCAAGAACCATATATTAGAAATTTTTGCTGGGAACATTAACAACGATTATATTGAAAAAAGAATTCGTATTGCACATGTACATGTCAAAGTAGGATTAAACACTAAATGGTATATAAGTGCATTTCAAAATCTAATGAATTTATTAATAGATTTATTTGATACCAACATTGAAAACAAAGTGGATTTAGTCAACTCAATTAAAGCAATGAGTAAATTATTAAACTTTGAACAGCAACTAGTTTTAGAAGCCTATGAGCAGGAAATGGAAAAGCAACGGCAACTCCAAGAAGAAAAAAGAAATAAAATTGAACGACTTGGTAGTACTGCTGAAGATTTAGCTGCAATTGCAGAAGAAACAAGTGCCTCAATTGACTATTTAACATCACAATCAGACTCTATTACAACCTTAGCTAAACAAGGCATCGAACTATCTATACAGGCAGAAACATATTCAAATAATGGAATGGTTCAGTTACAGAAGTCACAAGAAAGCTTAGAAACGACAATAAAAAGTGTAGAGAAAATTGTCACTAATTCTAAAGAGTTGGAACGGATATCAGATCAGATTATTGAAGTTATATCGATTATCAAGTCAATCTCTGAACAAACAAATCTACTAGCTTTGAACGCATCTATTGAAGCGGCACGAGCTGGAGAATATGGTAGAGGCTTTAGCGTAGTCGCAGATGAAATTCGAAAATTATCAGAATTAACAAAAAAATCTACTTCTGAGGTATCCTCTTTAATTTCTCAAACAAATATTCAAGTAAACAATGTGACATCTTCAGTATACGAGGTAGGAAATATTATTCAAAACGGCTCCCAAATTATGTTAGAAACAAACCAAGCTTTTAAAGAAATCATCAAATCCATGCTTCAGAATAAGGAACAAAACACCTTGATAGAAAAAGAAATCGACTCTTTCATTACTGTTATATCAGAAATATCCAGTGCTTCAACGCAAGTAGCAATGATCGCTGATGGTTTGAATCAAGCCACTCATGAACTTAAGTGATTACTTTAGGGACATTCTACATATTTAATTTTTTAACAATAAAACCGCAGCGTTCAAATTAGAACGCTGCGGTCTATTTCTCCACAAATTTCCGTGTCATTTAATGGAGACTCATGAAATCAGTTCTCAAGATGATGGAAAGCAACAGCAATCCTTGAACCTATATCAGCATTATTCTTAACTAAAGCAATATTGGCTTCTAAGCTTTTACCTTCAGATAACTCTTTTACTTTTCCTAGTAAAAAAGGAGTTACATTTTTTCCTGAGATTCCATTATCCTTGGCTTCGGCTAATGACCTTTCAATAATTCCTGTAATAAATGATTCTTCCATTGCATCTTCTTCACGAATAGGATTCGCAATCACTGCTCCACCCTTCATATTCAAATCCCATTTCACTTTTAACATTGCGGCAACGGTTTCTACATCGTCTGCACGGAAGTTGACAGCATATGGACTACTACGGGTATAGAAAGCTGGAACGACATCCGTACCATAACCAACTACTGGGACACCTTTCGTTTCTAAGTATTCAAGAGTCATACCGATATCTAATATAGACTTGGCTCCAGCACAAATCACCGCCACATTTGTATGTGCAAGTTCTTCTAAATCAGCTGAAATATCCATCGTCGTTTCTGCCCCACGATGTACACCTCCAATTCCTCCAGTTACGAACACACGAATCCCTGCTAAATCTGCACAAATCATAGTTGCCGCTACAGTCGTAGCTCCTTTTTGCTTCGTTGCTAATAAAAATGGTAAATCACGTCGTGAAGCTTTCGCTACATCGGTGCTAGTCCCAAGTAAATCTAACTCTTCATTAGAAAGACCTATTTTTATTTGCCCATCAAAAATGGCAATTGTCGCAGGTACAGCTCCATTATCTCGTATAATTTGTTCAACTTCTTTTGCAGTAGTAACATTCAATGGATAAGGCATTCCATGTGAAATAATAGTAGATTCTAATGCTACAATTGGTTTGCCCTGTTCCATCCCCTGCTGGACTTCTGATGAATATGATAGATATTGTTTCATATTACCGTTCCTCCAATTCCTGTATTAAATTAGCTGCTGTTAAATCTTTACGTACGGTAAATGGTGATTCAAGTGTTTTAGACGCATTAACAATTCCAAGTTGAATTGCTTGAGGGAAACTTAGACCACTGATCCAGCCATGAAGGAGCGCACCAACAAGTGCATCTCCTGCACCCGTTACATCTTGAATTTTAACTGTTGGTAGTGCTGGGACATGCAAGATGCCATCCAATCTACTTCCAGCATAAACTCCTTCCTCCCCTGCAGTTATGATGACATGTTTGACCCCTAAATCCATTAATGACTGAACTGCTCCCCTACACTCGTGGAATGTTTCAACAGGCTCCCGTAGATATGTAGTTGCTTCATCTCGATTACAAATTAGCCATTCAACACCTTGAAGTTCGTTAGGCATCCTATTCATCTTAGGTGATGAAACTGGGATGATAGCAAGAGGGATTCCTTTAGATTCAGCAAACTCTTTCACAAATATCACAGTTTCTTTCGGACAATTTAAATCGATCACGATGAGCGTGGCACGAGCTAATGTAGATAGATGTTTATGTAAATAGCCATTAGTTAATTGTTCATATACGTTCATATTAGCCATAGCGAGTACCAGTTCACCAGAAGGCTCAATAACTGCAGAATAAGAACCTGTCAATTGATTTGATAGGTATTCGACGGACTGCAAATTCATAAACACGCGAGATGCTTGGTCAATCATATGCCCATCGGCATCCTGACCAATAGTTGTAAAAAGGCGCACTTGATGGCCAAGCCTTCCTAAATTTTCTCCTACATTCCGAGCCACACCACCTACACTTTCATTTACGTTGGCTGGGTTAGAAGTACCTAATTTTACTGGCTGTTGTAAATAAAACTTCCGGTCTACATTCGCTCCACCGATACAGTGAATTTCATTTTCCTCTGGTAAAATATATGCTCTACCTGTTATTTTGCCTTTTTTAATTAAGCCAGAAACTAAATTGGCGAGTGCTGGACGGGAAACGTTTAAGAAATCAGCCATTTCCTGTTGCGAAAAAAAAGGGTTTTTTTGAATCATATCAATAATAGCTAATTCTTTTTCACTCATTTCATCACCCCCATATAAACATTTGTTTAAATTCTAAACTTTCATAATAAGAATATCAATAAAAAACGTTACACGAGAGATGAAAATTCTCATGTAACGTATATGTCATTTAGTTTGTTTCAGTTCCATCTTTGAATACCAGTGGTTGTATAAGAACTTCTACCCGGCGATTTTGTGCTCTGCCTTCCACATTTGCATTTGATGCAATTGGACTAAACTCACCATATCCCTTCGCACTAAATAACAATGGATCTAAGTCAGGATTTTTGACTACCATTTTCAAAAAATTGACCGCCCTCATTACACTTAATTCCCAGTTCGAACCAAATTCGGCCGTATTCATCGGAATATTATCCGTATGACCTGTTACAATCACACTCCTAGGTGGGTCAAACTCTAATAAGTTGGCAATTTCTTCGGCAATGTCGTTATATTCCGATTTTATAGTTGCACTACCAGGATTGAATAAAATACTATCCCGAATTGTTAAAAGTAATCCTTCATCAGTAAGCTCGGTTGCTAATTGATTCTCTAGCTCATTCACCGCAATGTATTCATCGACTTTACTTTGAATATCTTCAAGAGATTTCTGGTCTTCCATAAATGCTTTACTTTCTTGGTCAGATTCATCCTGGCTCTGCGGGATGGGCAATGGAGTTGGGGCGGAATTTTCCATTACCCCCTTCCCTCCATCGAATATTTCATTAAATACACCAGACAATTCTTCTAGTTTTTGAACGTCCACTGTACTAGAGGCGAACAATACAATGAATAACGCAAGTAACAGCGTTAACAAATCTGCGTAAGGAATGAGCCACGATTCGTCCATATGTTCTTCATGATGATGCTTCTTATGCTTCTTTGCCAAGGCCATTCGCCCCGCTTTCATCCATTATTTTCATACGTTCCTTAAGAGATAAATAAGAAGATAACTTCTGTTCAATAACTCGTGGTGCTTCTCCCTCCAATACAGAAAGAATGCCTTCAATCATCATCATTTTTTGACGAATTTCTTGTTTTGATTTTCGTTTTAATTTATTGGCGAATGGATGCCATAAAACATAACCAGTGAAAATCCCCAATAATGTGGCAACGAATGCTGCAGATATGGCGTGACCTAATTTATCGATATCATTTAAATCTCCAAGTGCAGCAATCAAACCTATTACAGCTCCTAAAACCCCTAGCGTAGGTGCATAAGTTCCCGCTTGAGTAAAAATTAAAGCACCACTCAAATGACGCTCCTCCATAGCTTCTACTTCTTCGGTAAGAACATCACGTATGTAATCTGCATTTTGACCATCAATGGCAAGTGTCAATCCATTCCTTAAAAATGGATTTTCAACATCATCAGCTTTACCTTCTAACGCTAACAGCCCTTCACGTCTAGCCAAATCCGCCCATTGAGAAAACATTTTAATGATTTCCCCGTCGGATTGAAGTTTTTGTTCCTTAAATAGTAAACCAAATAACTTTGGCACTCTCTTTAATTCATTCACAGGAAAGGCAATACTAACTGCTGCTACAGTACCTACTAAGATTATTAGTATGGCTGCAGGGTTAAGTAATGCTATAGGTGTAACACCTTTAAAAAACATTCCTACTAATAAGGCTACAAAGCCTAAAATAACTCCTACTACTGATGATAAATCCATTTCTGTACCCCCAAAATTCCGTTCTTCTATATTATTTCGGATTCTAGTTGATTTTTTGAAGTAATCTAGTCGATAAAAAAGCACATTTGAGGATTTATTTAGACATACGAATTTCATATTTGATTTACACCTCAAAAAATTGCTACTATAGAGGAAGATTGAGTTGAAAAGGAGCCTTTACTACATGACATCTTTTAATGAAAAATTAACACGCTACGCTGAACTTGCCGTAAAAGTCGGCGTCAATATTCAACCTGGACAAAGTCTGTATATTGCAGCGGCAATTGACAATCCAGAGTTCGTCCGTTTATTAACAAGAACTGCATATGAAAATGGCGCTAAGCAAGTGTATGTAGATTGGACGGATGATGTTGTAACACGTACTCGTTTTGAATTAGCACCTTCAGAATCATTTGAAGAATATCCTGCATGGAAGGTACAAGAACGCTTAGAATTAGCTGATTCAGGTGCGGCTTTTATGAATGTAATGTCACAAAGTCCTGATTTACTTAAAGGAATTGAATCTTCTCGTATAGCGGCTTTCCAAAAAGCAGCTGGTACTGCGTTATCAAAATATCGTCAGTATGTACAATCAGATAAAATCAGTTGGACTGTTGTAGCGGCACCATCAACATCTTGGGCTGCAAAAGTTTTCCCTTCTTTGTCTGCTGAAAAACAAGTTCCTGCACTCTGGGAAGCTATCTTTAAAGCGGTTCGTGCTGATTTAGATTCACCTATTGAAGCATGGGCTAAACATGACGACACATTACATGAAAAAGTCGATTATTTAAATGAAAAGAAATATCATAAATTACACTACACCTCCCCTGGCACAGATTTAACAATCGAACTTCCTAAAGGACATTTATGGTGTGGTGCAGGAAGTATCAATGAAAAAGGCGAAGCATTTATGGCAAATATGCCAACTGAAGAAGTCTTTACTGTTCCATTAAAAACAGGAGTAGATGGTTTCGTTTCAAGTACAAAACCACTAAGCTATGGTGGAAATTTAATTGAGGACTTCAAGATCACATTTGAAAAAGGCCGAATTGTTAGTGTAGAAGCAAAAGAAGGGCAAGAAGTTCTAGAACAACTTGTTGCTACAGATGAAGGAGCTAAACATTTGGGGGAAGTTGCACTAGTGCCTCATAAATCACCTATCTCTGAATCAGGTCTATTATTTTATAACACATTATTTGATGAAAATGCTTCAAACCACTTAGCAATTGGAAGTGCATATGCTTTCTGTCTTGAAGGCGGCAAGAAAATGTCACAAGAAGAGCTAGCGGATCATGGTCTAAACCAAAGTATTACACATGTAG
Organism: Paenisporosarcina sp.; assembly: GCA_041551995.1. GTDB lineage: Bacteria > Bacillota > Bacilli > Bacillales_A > Planococcaceae > Paenisporosarcina. The sequence goes on along the minus strand of JBFELW010000003.1, from coordinate 8,393 downwards.
ATTTTATGATTGGATCTCAACTGATGGATATCGATGGTATTCGTGAGGATGGTTCAAAAGAAGCGATTTTCCGTAAAGGGAACTGGGCATTTTAAAACGTGTTACATGAAAATATAACTACTGTTTTTTCTTCCACTCATGTATAATATTGTTAATATGAGCACGTGGGGAGGAGCCATAATATGGCATTAGGCGTAGTAACAGTAGTTGGATTTATGATTATTTTGGGAATTGTTGGTTTTACCATTATGTACTATTTAACAAAAGCTATGATTAAGCATGATTCTGTTGTGATTGACCCAATTCCTGAAAAACGTCACTAAAACAATCGCCTCCCGGCGATTGTTTTTTTGTTATGTCTTAACGTTTTGATTACGAGAAGTAAACGAACATGTAACATCAATATGACGATATGGTACTTATTAATCAAAATATACTCTATAGATAAGTATATATAATCATCTTTGTTTGCAACAAAAGATAACTCCCATTAACTACCATATGGCATAACAGTAAAAATCCTCTATACTAATGTAGCAAGCTGTTATTAAGGAGGAATCTGCATGTTTTCAGGTATGGATATAGGAATAGACTTAGGAACCGCTAATATACTTGTATATACGAAAAATAAAGGCATTATATTAAATGAACCATCAGTAGTAGCTGTGGATACTCGCAGTAGACATGTCATTGCTTTTGGTGAAGAAGCAAAAAGCATGATTGGTAAAACACCAGGTTCTATTACAGTGATTCGTCCTATGAAAGATGGAGTCATTGCTGATTTTGACGTGACAACGGAAATGTTAAGACTGGTTATGAAAAAAGTTGGGAAAAAAATAGGAAGCTCTATTAGAAAACCCAATGTAATGGTTTGTACTCCTTCAGGAGCCACTTCTGTTGAACGACGTGCTATCCACGATGCTGTTAAGAATAGTGGCGCAAAAGAAGTTCATTTAATTGAAGAAACTGTTGCAGCTGCAATTGGGGCAGACTTACCCGTAAGCGAACCCATAGCGAGTGTGATAGTTGATATAGGTGGAGGGACAACTGAGGTTGGTATTATTTCTTTCGGAGGTGTCGTTTCTTCTAATACGGTGAAAGTTGCTGGAGATCGCATGGACGAAGACATTATTCATTATGTACGAAAGAAATATAATGTATTAATTGGAGAACGTACTGCTGAACGTATTAAAATAGAAGTTGGATACGCTCTTATTCCACACAAAGTTGAAACAATGGATATTCGTGGACGAGATGTTATGACTGGTCTACCAAAAACTATTTCTATTAGTTCATTGGATGTTCAAGATACATTAAAAGAATCACTACTTTCAATTTTAGAATGTATTCGAGTAACTCTTGAAACCTGCCCAGCAGAACTATCTGGTGACATTGTAGATCAAGGTGTCGTATTAACAGGTGGAGGGGCTTTGTTAAAAGGCATGCAAGAATGGTTATCAAACGAAATTTCAGTACCCGTCCATATTGCACCCAACCCATTAGAGTCAGTGGCTATTGGAACAGGGCGCTCTCTCGTTATGATTGATAAATTACAAAAAATTGCTCGCTAAAAAATGGGAATGAACATTTTGTGATTATAAATAATGCTTTATCATAGGTTATTGCTTATTACTTGTGAAGCTCTTTCGGCAAATCGGGCTGGGAAGACCATGAAACAAAGAGATTTTCTTGTCTGTCCGAAAACGAAAAAGGGAGAAAACTCTCCTCACTTTTCATACTAAAATGAACGTTAACAACTAACAAAGCAAGAAATACAACACTTTTAAAGTTCGGGATGATTCTTTCATCCTGAACTTTATTTTGTCTATATAATTATTGTTACAACTTCTTTCCCTAAACTTATCCACTCTGCTTTAGAAAGAATAGGTATTGGACTCATTCTTTTTAGTTGATTATCTAAACATACACCTTGACACTAGCAAGATAAGTACAAAATCAACTACAATAGAAATGAAGTTAAAGGAGGTTCATATATGTCCTTGTTAAATGAAATACTAGACTATAACCATGAATTTGTTTCTGAGAAAGAATACGAACCGTATATTACGACCAAATTCCCAGATAAGCATATTGTCATTTTAACCTGTATGGATACTAGACTGGTTGAATTGTTACCAAAAGCTATGAATTTTAAAAATGGTGATGTTAAAATCGTCAAAAGTGCAGGTGCTGTAATTAATCACCCGTTTGGGGGAATTATGCGCAGTTTACTTATTGCGGTTTATGAGTTACAAGCAAACGAGGTTTACATTGTGGGTCACTACGATTGTGGAATGAGTGCGATTGAACCTAAACAAATGATGAATAAGATGATTGAACGAGGAATTGCTCAAGAAACAATTGATATGTTGAAATATTCAGGGGTTGAATTGGACGAATGGCTAAGAGGTTTTAAAGACGTTCAAGAGACGGTGAAACATAGTGTGGAAATGGTTCGCAATCATCCTCTTATGGTAAAGGAAATTCCTATTCATGGTCTTGTAATAAATCCTGCAACGGGTCAGTTAGACTTAGTGGTAGATGGAAATAAGAAATAAGTTACAACAAAAAGACTTCTAAACGCTAATCATCGTTTAGAAGTCTTTTTATATTATACGATTTTCTTTCTACGAAATTGCCATTGTTGGTATCGATAGCGAATAAAACAACCTATACAAAAACCGAAGATTGCAATGAGCGCTGCCATACCAACCATTACTGTAGCTACATTAAATAGTATCATCCAATTTAACATATAACTTATAACCGCAACTATTAAAAATGAAATAGCCATCCACTGATTAAATTGCAGTTGGGATCGATCTTCTTGTTGATATTGATTTAATGGTTTCTTTAGAAACTTTTTCACTAAAATCATCATGGGATGAAACTTTAAAAACACACTTAGTAAACAAAAAATGAGTGGAAATAATAGAATCCATACATTTTGTGTGAGAAGTGCTATCACAACAGATAAAACAATAGTCCATTGATTTGCTAAGACTAAAGGCTCTGGAATTGTATTCATTAATAACCAACTTCTCCTATAGGTTTTATTATATATAGTATATGTGATTAAAATGAAAATGTAAACCAAAGTTATTTCTATCGTGCTATTTCCCGGGAAATCGACAAAAAGTATGTCTCTCAATTGAGAAACATACTTTTTATATTTTTTCGCCATATCCGCCAAGCGGCCTTACCTTTTCAATAATCTTCTTCGATAATCGCGTATAAGTAATGGTCTTCCCACTCACCATTAATGAAAAGCAGTTTGCGCAGAAATCCTTCACGTTGCAGTTTCGCCTTTTCTAATACTCTAATAGATCCTACATTTCTTGGTGAAACGTATGCTTCAATTCGATGAAGATTAACTACTTCCATACCGTAGGTAACGATTAATTGAACAGCTTCTGTTGCTAATCCCTTACCGATATATCGTTGATCAATTGAATATCCAATAAAAGCACTTGAGAAAGGTAATCTTTTCACGTTATACATTGAAATATGTCCAATGAGTTCACTAGTATGACTATCGAAAATACCGAAGCTAAACTCGCGATTTTTTTTCATATTATGAAGGGATTCTAGGATTTTTTCCCTCTGAACAGCTATGGTAAAGTAAGAATCTTGATGTCTTGGTTCAAAAACAGACCAATACTCTTTATTTCGCAGTACGAGCGTTGCAAAATTTCTAGCATCTTCCTCGTAAAGAGTCCTTAAATAACATGCATGCCCTTCCAGTAAAATCATTAATAATCACCCTTTAGATGAAGTTAATTCAAGAAACTCTTCCACGTCTTGAATACATAAAGCAATTCCTTTTTCCCAGAATGCATGTTTCGTAATATCTTCACCTAGATGTTTCATAGCTAAGTCTTCAACCGACATAATCGCTGTATCTCGAAGAAGCGAAATGTATTTTTCTTCAAAGTTGCTTCCTTCTTCAATCGCTTTAGCATAAATACTAAGGCTAAATAAATAACCGAATGTATACGGGAAGTTATAGAACGGTACTCTCGTAATATAAAAATGTAACTTTGAAGCCCAAAAGTGAGGATGGACTTCTCCTAATCCGTTTCCAAATGCTTCTCGCTGAGCTTCTTCCATTAATTCGTTTAAGCGATTTGCAGGTACCATTCCTTTTTTTCGCTCATCATAAAAACGAGTTTCAAACAAGTAACGAGCATGAATATTCATGAAAAATGCAACACTTCGCTGGATTTTATCTTCAAGTAATGCTAGTTTTTCTTCAGGAGATTTAGCTTCTTTTACAGCAGCATCTGCAACAATCATTTCAGCGAACGTAGATGCAGTTTCAGCTACTCCCATTGCATACTGACGATTCATCCAATGGACTGGTCGTAGAGTATAAGAATGGAATGCATGACCTAACTCATGAGCTAAAGTAGCTACATTGGACATGCTTCCACTATACGTCATGAAAATTCGTGACTGTTGTGATAATGGCATCCCCGTGCAAAAACCACCTGGGCGTTTGTTAGGACGGTCTTCAGCCTCAATCCAATTATCTTCAAACGCTTTTTTTGAAAACTGCTCAAGTTCAGACCCGAATTTACCAAAATGTTTTAAAATAAATTCAGCACCCTTTTGGTAAGATACTTTTTCTGTAGAAGCTGTCACTGGTGCGTCAAGATCATACCAGTGCATGCCTTCAGTACCGAGCATTTCCGATTTGCGTTTTAAATAATCAACAAAAGGTTCTTTATGTCTTGATATAGCTCCCCACATGGCATCTAAGGTTTCTTGTTTCATACGGTTCATTTGTAAAGGTTCTTGTAGTACTGAGTCCCAACCTCTTTTTTTATAAACAGCCAACCTGAAACCAGCCATATGATTTAAAGTTTTAGCAAAGAAGTCTTCTTTATCAGTCCAAGCTTTTTCTAATGCTTCATAAGCTTCTTTTCTAACAGTGGAATCAGAGTGTGAGCTCAAGTTGCTTGCTTGACCAACAGAAAACTCTTTTTCTTCCCCATCTACAGTTACTTTTACCTTGATATCTCCAACAAGTAAGTCATACAATTGTCCCCATCCATGATATCCATCAACCCCAAGAGCCGTTATCATATCCTCTTCTTTTTCCGATAATAAATCCTTCGCTTCATCTCGCCACTCATTCAACACAAATGAAAACTCTTTTAGCTGTTCAGAATCCATTAACGAGGCCCAAACATTTTCTTCAGTTTTTGATAAGACTTGTTGAATCACAAGCATTGAAGAAGAAAAACGAGCGCCAATCGAACCAATTTCACCTTGAAGCATGCTAGCTTTCTTATCCGTAGTATCTTGAGCTAAATAACAACCAACAACTGCACCAGCTTGAGTTAAATCTTCAGCTACCGTTTTTGTTTCAGAGATGATAGAAGCTATCTTTACTGCATCAGAGCTACTTTTTGGAACCTGAAATGTAGATAAAGTTTTTTCAAATGAATCTAATTTTAATAGTAATGAATCTAAGTGAGAACGAAGCTCTGGTGAGCTACTTCCTCCTTGAAAAAATACGTCTAAGTCCCATACTTCACTGTACGTTTTTGTAGTCAATTTTACATCCCCCATGTCTATCTAAATTTTCCGAAAATACTTCGTCATTATATCATGCTTACTCATCTTGTGAAACATCGACTTCATGGAACACTCTACGGGTGTTTAGCTTTGGTCACTTTGCATGATATGTTATTTAATACTCTTTAAATCAAATATAAATGAAATTTTCTTAGTAAATTTACAGATGTATAGTATCAACCCACATTTATTGAATAATTTTTGTTGAACAGTTAAAATTTTATAGGGAAGAACTAAATTATGGGAAATGAAGTAAAGCATTATTGTTATCTTTTCCATTCATTTAGTACATTTAGTAGCGACTAACTGAATGAAGTTTGTTGTTCTTCGTATATGTCGTTATACTTATTTAAGGAGTTGATGATATGTTTCGTTTTGTACTCGTCGTCGTCTCATTATTGACGGTAGTTTTAATAAATGCATTAGCAAATATCCTTCCTATAAACGGTCAAACTACCGGTGAAATATCGAATCGATTACCCGTTTTATTTACACCAGCAGGATATGTATTTTCAATTTGGGGTCTTATTTATGCTTTGTTAACAATTTGGATTATTGGGTTGTGGAAAAACCGAAGAGACAGCCTTTTTGATAGACGATCCCTTTTGTTCATCCTCAGTTCTTTATTTAATATTACGTGGATTTTATCATGGCATTATGAATATTTTATTTGGACTATAGTCTTCATGATTGGATTATTATTCACTCTAGCATTACTCTATCGAACATATTCAATTCATGACAATAGAATGACTGGTCGATTACCAATATCGATTTACCTTGGTTGGGTTAGTGTGGCGACAATAGCTAATATAAGTTATGTATTAACTTATTATCAATGGAGTGGCTGGGGTTTAAGTGACTCTCTCTGGGCCGTTATTATGTTGACAATAGGAACTGCTCTGGCACTACATATACGCTTTCATTATTTTGATATTGTGTATCCACTCGTTTTCATGTGGGCGTTTATTGGCATAGCTGGCCAAAATGGTTTTGAAGAATTACTCGTCATGACTGCATCACTATTTCTAAGTGCTGTGTTACTAGCAGGGATTTTATTCATAAAAAAAAGACCTTCTGCAGATAAATAGCAGAAGGTCTTCTTCTTAATCAATCTTTGTTAATAAAATAGGTTCATTTTTAGTCACAATAATTGTATGTTCAATCTGTGCGACAAATGATTTGTCAGGTGTTATAAAAGTCCAGCCATCTCCAGATTCCACAATATGCTCTGCTTTCTCAGAAATGAAAGGTTCTACTGCTAAAACCATTCCTTCTTTTAAAATCGTAGGTTCCCATGCGTCATAATAATTCAAAATATGTTGTGGAGCTTCATGAAGAGATTTCCCAACACCGTGACCAGTTAAGTTCATAATGACTGTAAACCCATTTTGTTTCGCTTCTCTTTCTACAGCCTTGCCTATTTGATTTAAACGGGCTCCGGCTTTCACTTTAAGCATGGCTCTATTAAATGCAGTTTCAACTACCTCACAAAGTTTTTCTTTCTTTTCATCTCCATTACCAATGACAAAGGAAATGCCGGTATCTGCGAAATAACCATTTAAAGATCCAGAAACGTCAATATTAACTAAGTCTCCATCTTTCAGAATACGTGCACCTGGTATCCCATGTGCTACTTCTTCGTTTACACTAATACACGTGAACCCTGGAAAATCATATTCCCCTTTAGGTCCTGAAATAGCTCCCTTTTCTTCAAACATTCGACCACCAATTTCATCAATTTCTTTTGTGGTCATTCCAGGTTTTGTAGCTAGGCGCATCGTATCACGTATTTCAGCGACAATACGTCCAATTGCTTTTAATGACTCAAAGTCTTCACTCGTTTTTGCAATCATTCAAGTTAAATCCCTTCTATTCAAATATCTAATCCATACTATAACATAAGAAAAGAGGCTTTCCCATTTGCCAGAAACATTCTGAACATTAGAAAAACCTCTTAACTTAGATCGTATATATAGCTAATGGTATTAAGACTAAGTTAAAATCTTGTTGTTCAAGTCATATAAGTCCTTCGAACAAAATTATACTGCTTTTGGATTTAATAACCTAGGAGCAGCTAAGAATAGCAATGAACATACAACTGCTGATAATAAGAATACAGGAATCATATACGTGGCATTGTAAATACTTGAATATAAAAAAAGATTTTTTCCTTCATCGGCGTACATTCCGAAGAAAAGAATTCCTGTTATAACATGTGTGGAATAACGTAAGAAAGAGCCAATAAATACTGCGGAGACTACGGTAACAATCATTTTACTACGACTATTTTTTGAGTTGTAGTTGAAAAACTGATTACGCAATACTCCCGCAAATCCTACCACCCCAAAAGCAATTAAGTAATCGAGTATGACTTGCATAACAACAAAGTTAAATGACAACGGTGTTACCGATATTAAACCGGAAACAATCTGTAATAACCCAACCAATAACCCGGTTAAAATCCCAGCCATAGTACCTCGTCTAAAAGCCATTAAAACTATTGGAATCATAACTAGACTGACAGAACCACCTTGTGGCATTTTAAACGCAATAAAATCTAGCACAAATCCAAGTGCTGCAAAAATGGCTATCTCAACTAATAATAAAACTTTTTTATTTCTCATCTTTCTTCCTCCTTTGCGATGCACTAACTGTATCTCGCATAGACGGGGGTGAAAAAAACCAATATAAAAACGATATCAAGGACAGAGCCTGACATCGTTGGTGTCGGTTTCTATCCACATCCCTGCGCAAGTATTAACTTACAGGTTCGAAGGGTCTGAACATCATATGTTCACTCTCAGCCT
>JBFELW010000002.1:0-29123 GCA_041551995.1 Paenisporosarcina sp. | reverse complement strand
GGGATTGGGAAGAGTTAGAGGCTCGCCCAATTCAAGGCCGATGTCAGGAGTTAAGTTGGTAGTGTGCGCGCCGCCAAATGGGAAAAAAGACAACAAAAAAAGCAGGCGTTTTTCAGCCTGCATTCCTTTGTTCTTTATTCACTTGATCTAACGGTCTTCGGCTCGTTCAGTATGTTAAAAATGGAACAGGAACTTATGGACTGTAGGCTTGCCGTACAGACCGTAGTTATCGGGCCATTTAATACTGAAGCGACACGTATAGATTCCTGGATAGCGTTCTTTGCTATCTTGGAAGCTGTAGTGCTGCCGCCCAAAGTTTGCACTTAAATTTATCGGTAGTTATGCTTTAAAATTCTTGTAAGATTATCTACTAGCCCTTGAACACGTTCCCTATTCACTGACTCTTCTTGTAATAATGAAAATAATAAATCTGTGTAAGTTAGTACTAAAGATTCTCGAAAAGCTTCTTCAGCTTCTTCTATATTCTCAGCAAGCGTAGATTTTACTTTCTGTAAAAAAGATAAATTGTATTCCACCTGTGAGCCAATAAAGAAATGTGGCTTCTCACCAGGTGTTACTAACGACTCAATATAAGTGTTCAGCTCTTTAAAGTTTTTCGGACTTTCATTTATATCATGTACCGTTTCTTTCTCATTTCCCACGACGTATAATTCTTTTTCTTCTGACATCTAAAACACATCCTTTTATCAATTTTAAAGTAAATTAAGCGAATAAAATATAGTTTGCACCTGACAAAATAAGTACGACTGAAACTAAACTAAATGTAGTGATTCGGTTATTTTTTTTAATCGCTTTAAAAGCTTCGTGGTCGGACGGTCTAGCACATTCATTTATTACCCATCGAATAAGTCCAATTAACAAAATAACAATGATTACAATAGCCGAAATATAGTGGTTCACCATCATGTAAAAGCCTCCATTTTAAGAAGATAAGAAAACAAACAAACCAATTTGATATAGGTAATCGTGAATACCTTTAAATTATAACATAATGAAGGGTAGGAAGTATTAACAAAGAGAAACAATGGCTATCTTTTTCATTAGTGACAGCGAAGCTGTTGCTAATGAAGAAAGTTTTTAATCTCGGCAATTCAAAAGTGACCAAAAAAATGGCCCCTGTAAGGGGACCTTTTAAACAAATAAACGCGGATGATTAGTTTTTATTGAATAATGATTGTCAGGCGTGACAATCAGATGGTCTAATAACTCGATCCCTAAAATAGCCCCTGCCTCCGAAATTCTTTTTGTTACATCTAAATCTTCTTGGCTTGGATCGGCCACATAACTAGGATGGTTATGAGAAATAATGATAGAAGCCGCGTTATTCAGAATAGCTGATTTAAAAATTTCGCGTGGGTGGACGATGGCTGAACTTAATGCCCCTTCAGATGCTTTATGAAGGGCAACGATACGCATTTTTGTGTCAAAACAAAGGACACACATCACCTCATTCGCATAGTCACCAATTTCCTCTTGCAAGAAGTCCCCTGCATCTTTTGGAGAACGAACGGTTACCATTCGTTCAGTTACCACCTGTTTAATCTTAACAATTTCAAATACTGTTTCTAGTTTCATCTGTAATTCACTCCTTCCGAATTTGAAATCGATTAGGAAACATCAGAAGAAGAATAAAACTTGGCCAACTATAGACTACGTTAGAACGTTTTTTCTCACAATGAAGTCAAGACTCGCATACGTAGATGCGACTCGCTCTATTCGATTGACAGCATGAAGCAAGGCTTGTCGCTTCATGCGTAAGGAATGAGTGGCCGATTCATCGGCTGCCATTCGCTTCCAAGCGAATTGAGGTCTTTACGAATTAGTGTGAAAAAAGTACACTTGGGCGATTTCGGAAGGAGAGAATAAGAAAGATTTGGAGAGAAGAACGCTTTCTGAATGGTTGAATGAAGTAATGACAAAAGGAATCCGTGAGGATTGCTGTCATCATACGTAACGGGTTCAATGCCCGTTTAAGGATGGCGCACCAGGACGTAGGGCAAAGTCCTGAAAACTTTGACCGTGGCATCGAGCATCGATGCTGTACACAGTACAGTCCAAATAAAAAGAGGCCCGAACTTGGGCCTCTTACATTCACTAGGTTATTTGTTTAGAAGCTAAATGTTTCTTCTTTTTCGCTACCATCTTTTAAGGACTGATAAAAATGGTCGTTTTTCAACGTTTGTTTAAATGATTCAGGATATTGGAAACGTAATTGTTCATAAGCTTTATATAATCCAGGCGCATCACGCTTCACTTGTTCAATACCGTACTTATCGATGCCTGCTTGAATAATATCATAAACATAAAGTAATTCATTATCAGATTTTATTTCAAATTTCACTTCGTACATGTTACTCATTCCTTTAAGAGTCAAAGTGTGTAAATGCTAAATACGTGAGGTCGAATGTTTGTTGATCGCACGTAATTACATATAAACCTATTGCAAGTTCAACGACTTCTCCATATGTACTTTTCTTCATCGCCTGGATCTCGTCAATAACTTCAGGTGCAACACGGAAAGCAAGGCGCGCAAGATTTGAAGAAGTATTAAGACTTTTGAAATGTTCGCGAATCATTTTCATTCGGGCATCAGTTCTCACTCGAATAGAGACATCTTCATAAGAGGTCATTTCGATAGCTGCTTTTAATTCCGAAACCATATCGATAATGAGTTGATTAAATTCATATTGCTTTAACTTGTCAATACTTTCCTGGCTGTATTGATTGGAAAGCAAAGCCTTGGTTAAAGGTGATTTATTGGTACTCAAAACATCAATACAACTCATATAAAGCATTTTAAAGATCGGATGTGTTTTAAATACTTTTGTAGGGTATAACACGACTTTCAACTCCAACTATATAACGTTTGATGGTATAAAATATCTTACCACATCGATCAGATTATTAAAAAAAAGCAAAGGTATATTTATGTACCTTTGCTTTTTATACTGTGCATTAAAAGCCTTGATGATACTTGATAACGTCATATATACTTCCTACAACTTCAATTAGATATACTCCTTCTGATTGAACAGTAGGTGAATTTACTGGATGGAATCCGGTAAATTCAAATGCATATAGTCCAACAGCAATATCTTCAAAATCTTCTCTCCATAGTGTAGCTTCCCAAACATATTCATATGTGCTTGTGCTAACTAGTTGGAAAGACGAACTTGGAATCTGAACAGATCCGATATTACCACCAAAATTCACACTTCCTAAAACGCGGTTTGCAGGCGTGGTAACTAATCTTACTACGAACTGTTCTCCTGCAAGGAAAGTGTTCACATCTTCATCGAAGCCCTCTAACGTCCAATAATCTTTCCATTCAGGTGTATGTGTAACTAAAGGAACTAATCGCGCAATATCAACGTTTATACGTTGAGTAGTGATCGCGGTTGCTCCGTCATTATCTCGAACGGTTAACGTGACATCATAATATTGTGATGCAGCTAACACGGTTGGATAACGAGTGCTACTGTTAGTAATTACACCCTCTTTTGATTTAATAGACCACTGATAAGATTGAATCGTACCATCTAAATCATATGAAGCATCCGGATCTAAGTTTATTGAATCTCCTAAAAACGGTTTAAATGGTTCCCATACAATAACTGGAACAGGTGGTAAATTTGGCGGTGCAGGCGCTACAATGATTTCTTTGTAAGCCGGAATTTTTGATTTTAAACGTGTTGGGGATGTGTTATCCCATACATTCAAAGTCACTTTATATTTACCAATTTGTGCATTTGATATAACTGGATTTTGAGCCGTTTGAATACTAGTTGCTCCATTTGGCGCAACAATTGTCCATTCCCACTGAACGACTGTTCCATCTTCATCTACTGAGCGATCCTTCAAATTAATTGAATCACCCTGGATAGGAAGTAACGGTTCATAATCGAACATTGCATAAGGTGCTTGTGGGCCTTTAATGACATTAAATATTCTTGAATGTTTACCGCTAAGAGACGGTAACGGTGACGGTGGTGAATCGAATACAACCTGTGTCACTCTATACTTTCCGACTCCATCAAATACGCTAAAGTCAATTGGTGCTGAACCTGTGTTCCAGGTTTGTAGTACTTGATTGGTAGTACTTAATTTCTCGATTGTCCATGAATAGTTGATTAAAGCATGTCCATCAGGATCATTCGATTTGTCCGTATAAATGGCTGGTTGATCTACAAATATAGTATGTGGACTAGTTATGCCATCTGTACAGGTAATGCTTGCTAACGTAATAGATGTCCGACTTAATTCAAAACAGGAATTAGGTGGATTGTTATTAATGACAGTAATTTCTCTTTCGTACAAATCACTTTGTAGTGAAGGTGGATATTTAGGTATATCTCTAACTGTTAACCCAATTAGGTATTTCCCTGTAGGTAATCCCATCGTTTGAAAACTAGTTGGAGAAGAAGTTCCACTCCAAACTACTACTCCATCATTTTGACGTTTGACCGTCCAATTATAGCTCGTTAATGGGTCCCCGTTCGGGTCATAACTTCTGTCTCTAATATACGTATTTAGAGAAGGTGTATTTAAGCTATCAGAACGTAAAACAGTAGATGGTGAATCAAACAATGCAACAGGTTTGAGATTCACATTTTTAGTTGTAACAAGTTTTGTGATAAAAGCATAAGCCCCATCAATATCTTTTACACGTAGTGTAATATAGTAATCTGTCATCGGCTGCAAATTAGCCGGAGGTCTACCACCAAATTCAGCTTCGTTCACAACGTATTTTTCCCAAGTGTATTCAACTATTCCTTTTTCATCGATGCCAATTTCATCCCAATTAAATTCATGGTCCGGATCGAATGAAGAAGAAGGATCAAGCGTTAGTTTTAACGTACCTGGTTCAACAGTTGCCTTGAAATCTGCGATTGGTCTACGATGGACATTAATCTTGTATTCTCGAACAATTTCATCATCAGACCACTTTCGGTATTTAGCAAAACGCGCATCATTTCCGGTATCTGATAGTGGGTTGTCCTTGGCCCGTAACGTCACAGTATACTCGCCCACTTCATTTAATTGCATTGGTTGATTAATATATAATCCACTTTGAGCAATAGGTCCAAGAGGTTGTGCATCTATGACTCTTCCGTTTACGGTCGTAGGGTCATGAACAAATTTCCACTCACGTTGTATTTCAGGATCATTTTCATAATCTTCATAAACGGTCGTGTAATCTAACTTATCCCCTAATAGAATTGTGAAACTTTCAGAATCTTCTTCTATCATAAATCGATTTAGTAATTCATCCCGTAACGTTTGAACATTTGATTGTAGGTTACTTGTGTTGTATTGAGAGTAACGTCCTTCTTTCCCACTACTGCCAATTAAAGTTTGTGCATCTGTCCGTAAACTACTATCTGAATTACTCCAAAAGAATACATTTTTATTGCTAATCGTACTCGTTACAAGATTCTTTTTGGTTGTATTATTTCGCCATGTCCATTGATTCTTGTCCATTCGGAAATAGTACTTATAAGTAGCATTATTAAAAGCAAAGCTACTGAATCCTGCTGTAAAGTCAGTTGTGTCGATTTTTTCATCAATTCCAGAAGGGTCACTTGTTGGGTGTCCTGGTCTGTTATCAGTTCCACAACCTTGATTAACATATCGAGTTATTTCAAATCGCCAATCAGATGTATAGTTTCTTAAATTAGCCCAATAACTTGTATAACCTGTTTCATTTGAGGCATAGTCACACGGTGGTGCATGGGATGTTTCTTTTAGCACCATTTTTTGTTCTGCATCACTCCATGTCATATAAGAAGAGTAGCATCCAGTTACAACAAAAGTGCTACCACTACTTGTCACTTCCCACGGACCACTGTAAGGGGTTGAACCGGAATAAGAGCTATACGAATAACCCCCTCGATCAACGTTTTCCCAAACAGGAATGTTAGTTACACACTCTCCATCTAAGTCCATTTCCCTGTAATAACAATTATTGATGTCTACTTTAGCATCAAGGCCTTTAAGTCTTAAATCTGCTTCTAATGCCCCTGCATGTGCAGTTAAACGATTTTTAGCAACTTCATCGACATCATAGTAATAATGATTGTATTCACCACCACCACCACCGTTATTAATGCCTGAACCTGTCCTAGCGCCCGTTTTTTGTTGAAGGGTTGCTACATCCATTCCTGCAAAATCAAGTACTACATGGATTGAATTCTTTCGTTTAATGGCAAAGTCAATGACGGGTGGAACATTATCAACTTTTATAGCAGTTTCATAGAGTGGTAGATTGAAGTTTTCGGGATTCAAGTACGTATCAACCTTACCGCTATCGTCAATTACATCTGAATTGTCTATTAAGTACTCTTCAGGAAGAATAAATTCTTCAAATGTTTCTTCACCAAATTTCTCTTTTACTTCAAGAGAATAACGATACACTCCGACATGCTTTATCTTGTGCTGTAAAGTTGTTAAATTAGCACTTGATAAAACTTGTTTGCCTCCATCTGAAGGTTCAAATATCCCGTTGTTATTGGAGTCAAATTCAACATACCAAATGCGTTGTTGAATGGTATCTCCATCAACAGAAGCGCTATTATCCGTTAATGTCACGGTAGCTTGTTTACTGTCTATTACATCACGTAAATAGACGGATTTATCAACTGTAAAAGCCGCAAAAGGCTTTTCATCCGGTCTAATATTAAGCTCTTCGACAAGAACTTCACTTGTCTCGTTGTACTTATTCGTTACGGTTAGTTGAAGTTCATAAAGACCTGGTTTCTTAAACAATACTTGTTTAATTGAGGGATCAGCACTAGGGCGAGTTTTTATATCGCTCATTGTTAGCCCCTCGGTCTTAGGAACGATTTTCCATGAGGTAAGACTATAATCTATTGGTGCGATATGGACCGGAGAAACTAGGTCAGACTCTTTCGCATCGAATGTCACGGCTCTATTTTGTTTCAATTCACCTTCTATCCCCTTTTTTGCAGTGGGTGTAGTTGGTAAAATTTCAAAGTTAGCCGAATCGGAAGCTGTAAGTCCTCCATTATCCATGTTTTGAAAGCCTGCTTGATGTATAACCTTTTCTGTTACTCTTTGAGAAGTCCATTGATTAGATGAAATTACCTGGCCATCGATTGTCCATTCTTCAGCTACGATTTCACCATCCGGATCATGAGATATGGTGCTAATATCTACTGTTTCGGGCCAATAATAATATGGCAAGACACTAATCTTTGCAACAGGTGGAACATTTTCTGCTGGTTCAGGTTCAGTGGGTTCAGGTTCAGTTGGAGGTGTTGCACTTCCAACGGTAACTTTCATCGTTTTCACTGTTTTTCGTTCTACTCCATCTAGTACAGTTAAAGTAAGGGTATAAACGCCCTCTTTATCTAAAATAATTGGCACATTACGTACAGAAGTATTAGCATCGCCTTGTACATTCGCATAAACAGTATCATTTACTTTAAGTTCCCATCGAATATTCGATGAATACGGCTCGTATTCTTCAGTAGTAATAAAAGCATAAAACCTTTCTTTAACTTTAGCTGTAGTAGGCGTAATACCTTCATTATTGCTGAATTTAGCAAGTGGGAAATTAGTAGAATTAAAGACTACTCGAACTTGTGGTAAACCGCTTTCATCCTTTGCTCCTGTACTTTCTAAATCGACAGTTGCCCCAACAGCTTTCCCTAAATCCCTCGCCCATATCCATTCTTCAGGGGTACTTGTAGTATTAGTTTTTAATATTTTAGTCCGTAACACTTTTTTCTCCACATAATCAG
Source organism: Paenisporosarcina sp. (assembly GCA_041551995.1). Classification (GTDB taxonomy): domain Bacteria; phylum Bacillota; class Bacilli; order Bacillales_A; family Planococcaceae; genus Paenisporosarcina. The sequence goes on along the minus strand of JBFELW010000002.1, from coordinate 21,339 downwards.
GATTACCGTTTAAAGAAGTTGCAAGTCCCCTTAATTGTGTCGGATTATAAAATGCATATCCGTCAGATGAACTTTCAGCCGAACGTAATACTGGACCATTTGAAATAGTTCCACTTTTAGCCCCTCTTACAACGCCAACGTGCGAACCTGTATAGAGCAAATCTTTCAAGAGTATTTCAGGATTAGTTGTTTCATAAAATTCACTATCTTTAGGTTCGTAATAATCTCCAACAAGCACTAATGCTAAAGCATTGAATGGTTGTAAAAATAAAACGAACACCAACATTACCACTAAAGCAATATAGGATTTTTTTTTCAAGTACATTATCCTCCTCTCGATCTAGTTAATCTGTTTATCGAGGGAAATTAGTGATTTCCATTCGCTTAAATTGAGGAATTAATTTAGTATATAGTCCGAGTGGTTCAACGATTTCAATAATAGAACCGTACGCACGACCACTCTTCACTTCAACAGGTCTAGACAGTGTAATTACCTGACCATCGACAACCGCTTTATTACTTCCATCCGTCAAAACAATTTTCTTGCCATTATAAGCAATTGCTAATCCACCACTTGCCATTGTAACGCCCGTTGCATGTTGCAAAGCCCCAAACAAATCTACATAGTAATCTTCACCGAGATCTACTGGATTTTGAGCTAATACATCCCATTTCACATCATTTTGACGGTATACCACAAAGTCATTATCATATCGATGAATGTCGATTAAGAACTGTCCGGTCGATGTTGGTTGAGTAGGCATTTGATTATAAATTTGTGTATTGCGTTCTGCAAAATCTGACAACATAAAGGTCGAATCTTTATAAGACTTACCGTTATACGCAATAACCTCTCGCATAGGGTAATCAATATAATTAGAAGCAAGACCACTCATGTAACCTGGTACAAATAAAGAAAACCATTCTTCAGGAGTACGATGAAAAGCATTAGTACCACCTTTAACAAAACGTTCACGTAATTCTACGTAATATTCTTCCATCATATCTATTACTTCAATTTTAGCTTCAGGCTTCCACACTCGCTGAACGATAATGTGATTATATTGCGGATAAGCAATTCTCAATTCAGCAAGAGTCATATCTTTATACGACTTTGTACTTGGAGGTGTCGTTGGTGCTATTACCCCACCCTCAACTACAGTTAGCATGTTATAAAGAAATTTCGCCGTTTCAGCACGCGTGCCGATAGTAGTTGGCGCAAAGTTTGAACCACTGTAAGCTCCCATCACATTGTAGTGATACAAGCGTTCTACAGATGTTTTTGCGTAAGCCCCTACTTTTGCCTTATCGCCAAAATTCAAAGCTTTAGATTGCGTGTAACTTCCCTTTAATTGCATAGCACGATCAATCATTACGGCCATATCTTGACGATTAACAGGCGTTCCAGGCTTAAACGTACCATCTGAAAAGCCTTTAATAATCCCTGCCTTATAAGCACGACTTACTCCATCATACAGAGCTGCACTTTTTGGCACATCACTAAAGCTACTTGTGGATGAAGGTAATTCCAACGAACGAGCGACAAATGCCGCAAACTCCGCTCTATTGACTTCTTTTGCAGGACGAAAAGTTCCATCAGTAAAACCGTTAATTACCCCTCTATCAACTAGATCAGTGATTTCTGTGTATGCATAATGTTGTCCTGGAACATCCGTAAAATTTGTAGCTGCTTTTACATTATTGGTTTCTGTTAAACCAGGCGTAGCTATTGCTAACGCTAATGCTGTTATAAACAATTTTTGTCGATTCGTCCGCATTTATAGTTCCCCTTTCATATTGAAATTTAAAGTCTGTAATCTTACAACCTTATAACTATATTATACTCTAAAGTGTATAAAATAACAACAATATAATGTATAAATAAAATACAAAATATCAGTTAAATGAACCATATTCATACACAACCGCTTGGGTAATTGGTTTAAGTTCATCAGAAAAACCGCGAGGGCTATACGTTTGTGCAACTACTACTATCGCTGGCCCCTTTACTGTTTCGAAAATATCATACTTGTCTTGACCACATGAAACCCCATATGTACAGGGATATGTAATTCCTGGATTTGAAAGATCATCGATAAACTCCATATGCACAATTTTTATAGGATGTTTGAAAAACGATAAATCTTGTGTATTTTGATATTCTAAACCAACTAAATCGACCTGTAAGTTTTTTGACAAGGATCTAGCAAATACCTGTTCCGCAAGAAGACGGTCAAACACAACGGTTCCTAAGCTCAAAGATTCACTATCCAACATCATAGTAGCATCATGTGCCGCAAGTTCTAACCCATCTTTTAATTCTCTTGTAGCTTTTTGGTCTTGTAAATAATCCACTTGAAACATCAGTGTAAGGGACCATACTAATATCACAAATATTTTTCTGCCAACTTCGCTCATTAGTACCCCTCCTGATTATAGATTTTCACTCATGATTGTTTTACTCGCACGATAATTAGGACTTCCTTGATTAAAGATATTTATAACAAATATAGGACTTCTTTTTATCGTTATTTCAGCATCTATAAAACCGCCACGAGGAATTGACCCTAAAGTACCCTTGATCTCGATAATACCGCTTGGCGTGAAGTTATATTCGTTAATAAGGGTGTTTTCCATTTTGCTAATAATATCTTCAGAAAAAGCCCCTGTAATAGATGCTTCTTTCATAGCTTGATGCAATACATGATCTGCCGCCGCTTTATTATAAGCGTCGAAGTACAATAGTGCAGAAGTAAATAGTATTGTTACAGTTAGGAAAACCATCATCCACTCTGCTAGTGCTTTACTCATTAGTATTCACTCCTAATTTAGAGAAAGAAGGCCCGTTTATCGAGCCTTCTTTAACTGTTTACATTAAAAATTAAGGTGTTGTTAGTGTTGTTAGTGCAGGAGCATTTTGATCAGTTACATTTGTTTTATACTTAGTTGTTTCTCCTTTAACTACTGCAAAACCTACTACAAAGATAAGTGCCGCGATTGCGATTGTTGTTGCTGCCATTTTCATAAACTGTGCTAATGCTGGATTCATTAAAAATCTCTCCCTTTAATTTGGTTTTATTTTTCTTGTATTTGAAACTGATCAATCACATTAACGTCATTTTCGTGTTTGACTTTCTGAGATTGATAGATAGTACCGTAGTAAAGTGTACTCATAATCAATATTGTAAATCCTACCGTCATGTATGTTGATAATGTTTTATTCATTTCGGCCTCCTAAGGAGTGTTATTCATTTCTGCTTCAATGACACTGTTCAAATTCTCAGACATATAATCATTTTGTTTATCCGCCTCTCCCTTTAATACATCAAGAGCTAAAACGAATAGAAACCCTGCAATAGCTATAGCTGTTGCAGCTAACTTCATGTATGTTGCTAACGAAGGATTCATGGAACACCCCCTCCCATTAAATTAGCGACCGCATTTGCAATCGATGCCATTTCCTCATACAGTAGCCCATAAATCAATCCACCTATACAAACTGCTGTAACCCCTAGTTTCATCCAGGTACTTAACGATGGTGACATATTCTCGCCTCTCTTTCTCTTTTATTCTTCTAAAAATCTAATGACGTATCTCCCATAATACCTAGCGCCATCATGATAATGATGACTATGAAGTTAAGTGATACTAGATATACCGTAATTTGAACGGGCATATTTAAAAGATCTAAAAACATCTTTCGTTTCCTTCTAGTGTTTTCTATTTGTGAGGTAATAAAAAGTTCTTCCATCCCCTTCAAACTGTTTAACAATGTTTTGCGATCATTTTCGTCAAAAGTGATTAACACCGTGGCTAAACTTCTTGCTTCAGGTGAACCTATGCTTTCTGCGAACCTTTCGACTCCTTCAACCGGACCATTTGAAGAAGTTGTCCAGTCGCTAAGTAGTCTTGTTAACTCGGGTTTCAATTCTGTAAAGTACGGCGTAAGAGATAAAAGAATTGAATATATGTTACTTCTGCTATTTATCATCATTTCAATTTCTGAAACGAGCATGTCATACAACGAAAATAGCTCTGCATTCTTTTTCGCTTGCCTGTATTCAATTAAACGATTCAACGCAAAACGGACAGGTGATAATGAATGACCAGGATATAATATCCCTAAAATAATCACACCCGTTATAAAGAAGAAGGGTTTTGTGTATCCCGTCAAGATATATGGTGCAACGAGATAGTTTACAATTAATAAAACTAGTCCACTCAAAAAGATTAATTGAACTTTTACAGCGGTAATTCCTAAAGGGAAGCGCGCTTTATACAATAATTGTTCGACTTTTGAGGTTTTTGACTTTTCAATAAACCCCTTTTTACCTTCCCCCCACCCGTTCTTCATACGCAACCTAAAATGTCTGCGTTCCAGGTTAGTTGAAAGCCCTGCATAAACCAGGTAACCAGCCATTACAGCTCCAACAACTCCTACAAAATAAGGGATGAAAGGAATTAAACCGTATATCCATAACTGCTCTTCCAGGTCAATCATCCTCTCTATAAATCATTTTTTGGTTTTCGTACAATGAAAGCTATTATTCCTGAAATCGCTACAAATATGAAAGTGACCACAAAAGATAACAAAGATAAAGGATGACCGAATTGGATAGCCCACCAATCTTGAGGTTCAGTGATGTACTTTCCGGCCAATAATGAAACCGGAAAAGCAATTACAGTAATAATTCCAGTAGATGAAACTACCGCTGCACCTGCCTTTTCTTCTTCCATCATTTTTTGATGATCCACCATTTGTTTTTGTAAAGTGATTAACGCTGTTGTTACATTTTCTTGTAGCAAGTAACCTTTTAGGATGATATTTCCTAAACGTAACCCCCACGAACTTTTAGTACTGAAGATAAATAGGTCGATAACATCCCGTGTAGATTTATCATCATTAGTAGTTTGTAAACTACTAATCAATCGAGCCAATACCAATTTAGATTTTTTTGCTTTTAGTTGGCCATGTGTCATATTCAACGCTGCATACATATCAGAACGATTTGCGCTATAAGCGTGCAACAAGGTTTGTACCATTTGTTGAACTTCTGAGCTGATTTCATTACGTATACTCCTAGAAGATACATATAGGAACAAATAAGGGATAAGCATTGCAAAAAAAGCACAAATCAGACCAACAATTGCATCTTTCATTTGAATTGTCATAAGAACAAAAATACTAATTCCGATAAAAATTTCTACAGCGATAAAGGTATATACCGTTACCATATCTGCATTTGAAGTTCTTACGGAAAACAAGCGATAAAGATGGTATAACCAAAAGTTGCTTGGTATCACCTTTTTATCCTCATTTATTTGATTCCTTTTGACGCGTAAACGGTACTTCATATGTGCAGAACGTAGTTTTATATCTTCGGCAAAAAATGTATAAATGGTATATGCGGTCACTATAATCAGTAAGGTATAAAGGAAGTAATCAACCAGGTTTAATAACGGAAACCAATTAAATTCTTTCATATTAATCTCCTGTCCCTAATAAGGTTGTAAGCATATCCTTTTCATAATCTTCTAAGGCATCCATTGGACTCTGCTTATGGCGTTCCCTCAAAGTCTTAATGAGTATCTTTGTTTCTTTAATGTCTTGTTTTGCCATTAACAACAACAATCTATTACTAATCTCGTTATGATAATAATACTTACCTGTTAACTCACTATATTTAATTAATTGTTGAACCCGATGTGTATTAGTCTTGTCGTCCCATATAACCTCAGCCACGCCAGTAACTCTCTTTTTTGCTCGGTCGTGGTCTGTACCCATCGTAATGATAATATCCAGTGCCGTTGCAACACGTTCTAACTCAACCTCATATTTTCGTGTAGGAAATACATCTAGAACATGATTTGTAAGTTGTCTAACCACTCGGGTAACATCTGTTAAATGATATGTACTTAACGCGCCTCTTTCTCCACGTTCAGTAGCTTCTAAGAAAGCTTCAATTTCAAGCGATCTGATTTCACCAATAATGACAGAGTTATGTTCCATCCTTAAAAGTGTAGGGAATACTTTTTCTAAGTCCCCTTCTTTAGAACGTAATTCATAAAACAAACGACCAGGGAAATGTTTAGCAAATGCTAACTCAAACATTTTTTCAAGGACAGCATGTACTAGATTTGCAGGTCTCTCTCCCACCAAAGTTTTTAAGAAAGTTGATTTAGCGGAACGAACAGGCCCCGCAATAATCATATTTGCCAACGTTCTTGCTAAAGCTCTATAGATTGGTATGTCTTCAAAAGGAATTGTCTCTAGTGACATTTGCTCTTCTAAAGTAAATGTGTTGATCGTGAATCGTCTAAACACAATGTATTCTTGTAGTGATGTTGGTGGTTGAACTATAGTGATACGTGATCCATCTTCTCTTTCGATTTCTAACATTCCATCCTTAACAACCGAATCTTTTCTACGATTGATAAAGGCACGCTTCACTCGATTAACGGCATCAATGGAACTAAAACGTTCTTCTTGTAATTCAAGCCCATTCCCGAAATCAATGTAAAGATTTACACCTTCAATTACAGCAGCTTCAGAATCAGGGTAGTTTTCCCACTTTGACAAAACAGATAATCCCCACACTTCGTGAAAAATCGCTTCAGCTAAACTTTTATAATGCTTGGGATATTCTTTAAATGAGATATTACGTTGACGAAGCACATTTTGAATTTCTTCTATAAAATATTGCACGGAAGGTTCATGCCCTATTACCGCATTATGCTGTCGCTCTAACCATTCAGAATTAGAATGGTTTTCTTGGTTTTCATCGATATTGATTATGTCTTGTAAAGCTAATTTAATTCTTTCGCAAAGTTCATTAAACTTGGAAGTGTTTCTTTTTTGGATCACACTTGGTTCAGTAATTCTGTTTAATAAATCTTCATGTTGTATTAGGCTTTGTATATTAAAAGGATCATCCAAATGCTCCAAATAAAAGGCGTTATTTTCTTCTTGAAGTTTAGTCATATGAATTACCTCCTATCATCGGACAGTTGATTTCTTTTTCATGAATCGGAAAAAGCCTTTGTCCTGAATTGGTTCTTGAATATCATTCTGCTTCAAGTTGTACTCAGCAATAATGACCCTAACAATGGGAAGAAGAGTTGCAACGTATTCTTTATCCGTTACATTTTCATGTAGCAATGTTTTTTGAGTAATGGCGCTATCCCCCAAAACACCTTCATCCGGAATAGTTGTTAAATGCGGCATACCTAAACGCTCAGATATATCTTTTTCTGTTGCTAGAGCAACTTGTGGTGAAAAACGGTTAATTACCAATAAATAATCATCAGCTCGTCCTCCAAGTGGCGCTATTAATTGTTCAAAGATATGAGGAAAGTACCCCTGGAATCCTTTTGGTTCTTGTGTAGTAATTAAAACTTTGAAATCACTCTCTCTAAATGCTTGTGCATAACAAGAATTATCAAAATGGGGTCCACCATCTATTAGTACAACATCGAATAAATCTCTTGCTCTATTTATTAAGTATTGAATTTCATTTGAACTATAAAATCTTTGTTGCTTCACATCTCTATTTCCTGCAAGATGATAGAAGCTATTTTCATAATGGTGCAACGAGCTTAACAATCTTTCATCTGATAATGTTTGATGATTCAAATGAATTTTTAAATCGTTTAAGTATCTGCCTGTATAGTTCAAGAAATAATCAGCAGGGTCCCAAGGGTTTAACGACAACACTAGCACTTTACCTTCAATTCTCTTTGCTAGTAAATCTGCAACATTCATGATCGTAGTTGAAACTCCGGCTCCTGAGTGTGTTCCGAAGAAGCTAACAACATGTTTTTTATTTAAACTTTCTTTTCTAAATAGATATAAAGCAAAGTCTTCTACAGCTTGTGATTTTGTTAATTCTTCCTTTATATGTTGGACTTGATGCGCCGAACATTGTTTAAGAGTGTGATTTAACATAGGTCCATTTTGGATATTATTCGAATGAAAAAAGACAGGGATCGAGGGATATAAGTCTCGCAAGTCTTTTAACATTGAAACAGGCAATGATTCACCATCTACAAAAATAGCTTTACAATCGACATCCTCTTCTAATTTAGGAATAGTTACTGCGTTTGTAACTTCATCGATACTTTCTATGAGTTCCTTGTACTCTTTACTTTCACTTATTACGTAGATTTCATAAGCTGTGCCTATTTGGTCTTTCATGAGGACCGTTCCTCCTTTTTTAGTTATACGTGATATACAATTTAAAACCGTCGTTTATGTAATTCATTAAAAGACGATGCTTCTCTTCATTTAGTAAAAGCTCCAAATTAACAATTGTTCCAGTAGCGCTTAACCGAGTTTCATCTTTTTCTTGTTCACTATTGTTTTGAATTTCATTTCCCGAACCATCCTTTGCATACGCAACAGGAACATCAACCAACAATGGAATGTCCCCACTTATTAAAAGCTCTTTCCACTGTTCTTCAGTCAATCCAAGTTCTTTAAGCTTTTCTTCTCTTTCAGCTTGATAATCAAGAACTTGCTGCTGTTCACCTACAAGAATTGGTTCGCTTCGAATCATTCCTTGTGCTATTTCTTGACGGTCTTTCTCAAACGCTTGATCTTGAATAGTATTGTTATCATTTTGTTCTTTATTCGCTAATTCTTGTTCAGGACTTAACCCAATTAGTTCTGCATTTCGTTGAGTAGCAACGATTTCTTTTGAGTCGTCAGGAACTAAATAAACATCAATTTTGTCTTTTCTGCGAACAGTTGCAGGCAAAGCGTAAATCCATTGATTAGGTATTGGTCGAATTGCTTCACCTTTATTTGAATCAGGCACAAAATCTTCAATGTCTATGTAGCGAAGACTAACCATTTCATTACCAATAATCGTTTGTTTTGCTTGCTTTCCTGTAATAGATTTAATATCCGTGGCCGTTAGATAACCTTCAACTAGAGTTGTGTGATTTCTGTTTTGTAATACCACATCTTCTTGCTTTATTACGTCATTTTTGTGGATGACTACTCCAGGCTTCACAACAACTACCTCGACACTTTCGATTTTTGGGGCAATATATGATGTCCACACAATGATGAATGCGATAATCGATGCCGCAAGAACAATTCCGGTTATTAGTTTAGTAACTGGCTTCATTTTCTTTCCTCCAAATACCTATTTACTTTTATTCTTTTTACTGAAGAACCTTTTTATAATGCCTTTTCTTTCAGACTCCAATTCCAAAAACTCAGATGGGATAAACTCACTAATAACTCCCTTTAGCGACTTTTCAAAAATCGAGCCGTTATGTTCGAAATCATAGAGAAGTTTGATATTGTTGGAAGCATCTAAAACGTCCTGGTATGGAATATATGGAACTTTCGCGATAGGTTGCTTGTGTAACATATCCTTAACAATCTTTTCGTCCATTCCCTCTCCATCTTTCATAAGAACGATTTCATAATGGTTTAACTGTTCCGTTTTAGAAAGCAGCTCCATTATGTCTTTTTCCGGATAGTTAAAATTAGGTACAGATATATATGATTTTTCATATTTAATAGGATTAGGTTCCACACACATTAGGATGCTATCGGCAAGGTATAAATACTTTTGAAATTCAGGATCTAACCAATGATTAGAAATATCTATAATTAGAACGCTCGACTGCATAGCATGAGATAACACAAGCATGTTTTCATAAGTAAATGAGTTAAGGGGTGATTTCCTTGAATCAATCACATGCCACTTCACGCCATCTTGAACCCAACCATCTTTTGCAGACTTTATAAGTCCTTCTTGATTGATTTCACGCGAAACATCTGCGTACTCACCATCATGTATTTGTAAATAATCGAACATGTAGGGCTTGATTAACGGATGCTCTATATAAGCAACGTCTATTCCTCGTTTGGCTATCATTCTAGCCATATTAGTTGAAAGAATGGTTGAACCCGCACCAGGATAAAGAGATCCGACTACAACAACCTTCGATGGTATAGTTTGGTACACCTTACGTATAAACTCTTTTTCGATTTGTTCTTTTTCAATACGTTCTTTTTCATGTGTCTTTCTTTTAAGAAAATTAGACACCTTACTATCATTTTCATTATTCGAGGTATCAGAACCCTGCTTATCAAATTCAGGACCAAAAAACTGAAATCTTGAAGCATCTGCGATATTTTTTGGTTTATCTAGTACGCTGGCAATAAACGGTGAGACGATTATTTCTATTTCTTCGTCATCCTCGTCCTCGGGTTCGGGTATTGACGGTGTTAACACGTCATAAACCGCTATATTTACCAAAAGGGAAAGAACTTTGTTTCCTGGTTCTCGGCCAACAGCAAGAACTATCACTCGTCCTAAAGGTCTTAACATTTTGTATTGCTGAATACCCCTAAAAACGCTTTCTTCATTGGCGGTAACGTCTAAATCAACAATTAAGGCACTCATATTAATTCGACTTGCTTCTATGCAATATTTCAGAAAGTCTTCTTCAGATAATTTACCAACCTGTTTGTAAATAGGTTCTTGGTTTATCCCTTCTACAATGTCGTTATAAAAGACGGCACTAGCAATGATTCCGTAAATAAAATCACTTCCCTTCAATTTGATTAATTACGTCCCAAGGGGAAGTTACTACAACAAAGATTCCATTATCCGACTCATGAAACGTAGATGCAGGAACCAATACCAACGAAACATTTTTATGAATATCTCCCTCAAAAGAAATTTTCACTTCCGCACTTACACTCACATCTTCTTCTTGTTTTAAAGAAAGAATGTTGATTTCCTTGATAGAATTATTTCTTGAAATACGTGAAACCATTTCACGTAAAACTTTCTCTTTATCAGGTTCAACAACGGAAAACAAAGCTTTGTTTAACTGTTCAAATTCAAATACCGATGTGAACAAATCAATATCTTGCAATTTAACAGCACCAAACAACAATTTAATAACGTATTCCGGTTCTTTGTTTTTATTAAGTATTTCTAATTCACTTCCACTCATTTCTTCCTCACTATTCTCAAGATCAGAATGATCGTGGTGTTCATCCTCTATATACTTCATCTTTTCAATGTCTTCATTAACCTCAAGAGTTATTTCCTTTATAGTTATTGATTCCGTTAAAAGGCCCTGCGTAGTCAAAAAATTCTTTAACCCATATACAACACCTAAAATTAATACCGCGAAAACCAAAACCATAAAGAGTCTTTTCGTGCTAATAAAAAAACCCCCTTGTGTAAACTTTTAAAAAGAACTAACGTTCGGTAATCGTGATTACCTTATAACATAAATTATACCTGCACTTTATAAAAGTAGCAAGTATAATATCGGCAAAAAATGCTATTATTTATGTTATTTTTCGTTTTAACCCCATAAAAGCAAAACTTCTTACTCACTTCAGACACATTTACGACATGACTTTAGTTCCATAAAAAACAAAAGACTAAAATTGAACATATCTCATAGGATCAGTTGCGTTAGGTCCACCTTCTGTTCTAGGACCAATATGAATTTCAAAGTGTAAATGCGGAGCTGTAGAACGTCCTGTATTACCCATTATTCCTAATACTTGTCCCTTTTGAACAGTTTGCCCTACTGAAACTTGTCTTGATCCAGTTACCATATGTGCATATACAGTTTCAATTAACTGACCATTTACATTATGCGTAACACAAACCATTTCACCAAATGTTCCCATGATTTGAGAGTTTTTCACTATTCCATCTGCGGCTGCAACTATTGGTACTCCCGTTCTACCGCCTGCCCCTATATCAACACCCTTATGCAAACGGCCCCACCTTTGACCAAATCCACTCGTTACACGTCCTGTAGCAGGGCGCATAAACGTGCCGTCTGTTACAACTGGCAAGTTATCCATGTCAATTTTAGTACCATCTTCTGCATTTGTGGCCATATATCTTTTAATGTCTTCTACTGCTTCAAGTGGAATTTTACCTTCAGCGACTAATTTCTGTAAAACGTCATCAAACGGAATGGCGGTATAAACCGTTTCTTCGTACTCTTCAGTTTCTTCACATTTCTTTGTTGGATCTTCTTTGCAAGCAACTTCAATCTTCCGAGTCCTTGTTTCTGTTTTAGACTCAATAAATTCCCACGCAAGTTTTCGAATCATATCTTTACTAGCCAAATTGAAATTTTGCTTTAAAAGTATTGCATCGATACCCACAAGCTCATTTACGTTTAACTGAATACCTGTCTCTTTTTTAATCTCCTTCACTACATCGTAATAACTTTGGTGTTCTTCTGCTCCTACAAGAGGGATATGTGAAAATAACCCTAATGGCGCTACTATTAGTAAACACAGAATGGTGAGAGGGATCATGATTCCATAAATCAAAGCTTTAATCACGCCCTTTGGGTCTGTAATAAGAGCCTTCAGAAGCATTTTCCCAAGTGTTGCTAAGGTGGTAAGCATTATCTACCACCACCTGAACCGAACATTTCCATTTCATGTTGACCCACATCAATTTTCAAGTGAAGTCGTCTGTTTCCTGCTACAAATAAAGCTTCACCGCGCTTTCCATCAGCTAAAGTTTGCTTTTCTTTTTCACTTAACGTCATTAATTTTTCCAACGCTTCAATGTCCTTGTCACCTTGTCCCATAATCATTTTGTAAACCGGATTATCGATTAACGCTTGTCCGTATCTTCGAACAGCCGGATCTAAGAAATCCACCAAGTTGTGAGTGATAACCATCAATCCACCTTCATATTTACGTATGCGTTTAGAAGTATTGCGTAAAAACTGCAATGCTTGTGGAATCTCAGGGTCAATTAATAAATACGTTTCGTCTGTTGCAAGAATAACGGGTTGATTTCGGTCTTTTGCTACTTCATTCCACGCCCAACCTAAAACATTAAAGAACTGCGCGCGTCTAATCTCTTCATCAGCTTCTAATAGATTATTAATATCTAATACGATAAAGTCACTTTGAGCATCGATTGTTGTATGACCTGACCAAATAGCGGAATCAGCACCTTTTGCAGCAGATTCTAAAAGAATATGAAGTTCCTGCCAATCTCTTGAAAGTTCTGAATCACTATCTATTAAACTACCGATATGAGTATATAAATCTATCAGAGTTGGCCAATCTTCATTATGAATATCAGACGGATCAGTTTTCCAATCTATATTCTTTAAAGCATATACCTGGATTAACGCTCTTTCTAATAAGGCGATTTGCTTTTTTGTTACATCTTTTAAATATAATCTAAAGAATGTTCTTAAAGTTTGAAAATGTAATGCCAGGGGACCAAATTCACTTTCACCAAAAGTTTTCTTTGAATATAATGGTGATTCTTCATCGTCATCGTCCATAGGTACGTTTCTAACTTGTAAAGGATTAATACGTCCTGCATTTCCTCCCCCACAATTTATCCAGTCTCCACCAAGATTTTCACAAAGATCTTTATACTCACGTTCAGGATCTAAAATAATAATCTTTGCACCTTCCGCAAATTGATTCAACAAAATCTTTTTAACAACCGTTGATTTACCCACACCAGGACGACCAAGCACCGTTACATTAGAATTAGTACGACTTCCTTCACGTTTCCAAAAATCGCATAAAACTATTCCTCCTGTTTTATCTGTTCCTAAGAGAACACCGCTACCGTCATTTAAACCCGAAAAAACAAAAGGGTAAGCAGCCGCCAATGATTCAGACGGCATATTTCGTGAACCAATTTTCTCGATTTCAGGCTGAAGCATAGCCCACGGACCTAATGACTTTAATCCATCCTCTTGTCTAAACAGCGAAGCCCTCCCTCTCATACCACTAGAAGCTAGAGCTGACTCAACTTTGCGTGTACGCAAATTTAATTCATCACGGTCTTTAGCAGATATAGATAAAACCACCGTTACATAAACCACGTTTTGCTGTTCTGTATCAATTTTCTTTAAAAGTAATTCTGCTGCATCGTACTTGTTTTTAGCTCTTTTTAAACTGACGGGATTTCCGCTTGATTCTAACTTACTCGCAAGTTCCCCCATACTTATATTAATTTGTTGAATTAATTCATATGGATCAGCAGGCTTTGAATGAATGCTAGCAATTACACCTGGCAAACCCGTAACACGGGCTAACCAAGCATTTCTAACTTCAGGTGGAAATTGAGTGATTGTAAGTATTCGGTAATGTAAATCTCCCATTTCGAAATCTCTAGAATTAAAATTCATACCTTGTGTTGCAACTACATCTAGAAATCCAGCGAAATGTGGTTTTTTAGTTGATTCATTATTTTTCTTTCTAGATATTTTAGCCATTATTTCCCCCCTCATAAATCGTACTTAATATTTCTCCTGAAGATAATGGCGAACGTTCATACGCCGCCTGTTGTGGACTAGTAAACACAAACAAGACATCTCTTAGTTCTTGATCGTTACACACATCCGATGTTAAACCTGCGCTTGTCAAATTGGCGGCCAATTCAGTAGCTCTTGCCAATAATTCATTTTCAGCAATCTTTTGTTTCTTCCCTAATTCTAAAGGAAGAAAGAAGTAAAACTGAGGTTCAAGTGCTTGTCCACCTGTCGCCAACATTGCTGCTTGTCGTATGTAACCATCAAGTAGTCGCTTCTTTAAGAAATGTTCTTCGTTATTTTGTTTTTCAGTCAAGTTTGCAATATACCCATCTAGGTCTACCGGTCTTGGCAACACCATTTTTTGATACTCATAATCAACTCCATTTAGCACTTCATGCAAAGAACTTATTTTAGCAGCTTGTTCCTTTTCGCTTAATAAGTGGAGGTTTAAAGGCTGTACCGTCACGCCTGCTACAATGAAACCATCACGACGATACATTAAACGATTTGTAACATCGTATATAGGTAACCACTCTTGTGTCGATTGTTTACCAGGTGGCAAAGAAGTGGTTTTCCCTTTATTTTTCTTGGAACCGAATATTTTATTAATCATATTTCCTGCCACTCCCAAACACATAGTAGAATTTCTTTTGTCTTGTTTTAAATTGCTTAAAATTCTCAATCATTGCCAACACACTCATACCCGTTCTCTTATCAGGCTTTGACAACATAAATCCACCGCCTGCCACAATAGGAATGGCCACTAACGCGACAGGATGATTAGTAAATACAGAAATAATAAAATAAATAATCGCTCCGATAACTACCCCTATTAGAGTGATTAATAATTCATAAAATCCGAAACCAGGAAAAAATTCAAAACGCGATTTCACATTTTCCGGTATTAGGTATTTGTGTTCCATATTACTTTCCACCTCTCATTGCCATCTTCATAATAACCATTGATCCTGCTTGTCCTGCGACTTTTCCAGTTCCGGTTGAATGAATGTAAGAACGTAAAATTGAAGGCGATTTGATCGTTACCCACAAAACTCCAATAAACAACATCAATCCTGTAACTGGATTATTTTGAAGATTACCTAAAGCACTTGATTCTAATGCCGAAAAAGCCACTTTTATTAAAAAAATTTGTAATGCTTGTGTGAGAGAAATTGCGATTAATTCACGCCACCACGTAGTAAATACACCTGTATTTGTACCACCTAAAGAAACAGACATCCAAGCCCCTGCGACTGCAATTACTGCCAATTCCCCTGCCCTAATAAACGATTGAATAATAACAATTAGTAACATCACTAGCCCTATGATAACGCCAATAGCAAACAACACTATTGTTTGTGAATTGGTTGCCATGAATAAATCCCACATAACCTTTAAAGGGTTATCCGATGTTTGATAGTCTATTCCTGGAAGTTTTGATACATCGTTCGCAACGGTAGAGCCGAACATATATAGGTTACGAACTAACCAAGGAACCGCTGTAATAATCGCCACTGATTGGGCTGTTCTTATAAGAATCCCACCAGGGTCAGAGTCAGGGTCGCCCGATTGTCTTAAAATATAAGTATGAGTAGCTTCAAAAACGACTTTTATTGTTAATAAAGATATAGCAATAACTTGAGAGTAAATTATCGCTTGTTTCACAAGTTCTAACTCTAATACCAAAATAGCGGAAGAAGAAACATTCACCATTAATCCTGCTATCATGGAGAACATGCCATCCACTAATGTTTCGAGAAAATATTCAATAGCATCAGAAACAATTTGTCCGAAATCAAACAATCTTTCGTCACCTCTTTCATATCAGGCGTATCGGATCTCAAAACCGGTACGCCTACTAAACCCTCATTCTTACGTGAAAAACACAAGAACTGCTTGTACAAGCCCTGCCGCTGATAAAGCTATTGCTCCTGCAATTAAAGTATTTTTCATCGCTTTATTTGCTGCCGCTGTTACAGCTACATCTCCATCTGCCATCATCTTTTTAATAGCTTGCCACGCGATCATAACCCCTGCTGCCGGAGTAACTAGAATTAAAATCCATTTCAAAAGTGATTTTAAAAACGTAACGCCATTTGTAAATAATGCTGGTTCCCCTGCTGCGTATACAGGTAATGCAAACCCCATAATAAATGTTGCCAAGATTACACTCGCTAACGCCTTTTCAGTTTTCTTACTTCCTACAAGCTTCTTAATAGTATTTTTCATTTTCATTTCCTCCAAAAGTATATTTATTGATAGCCTAGAGGCTATAGCAATTAAGGTATTTACAACATGTTTGCTAATTCATCTTCTTTTTCTTGTTCAATTTCATTGTCATTTTCTAACTCATTTACAAGAACATCTTCTTCGTGTTCTTCTTCCTGTCCCCAAATATCAGGAACATAGTAGGCAACATCTAAAGAGTCTTTCTCAACAGCTCTGTTATCCTCTACAAAGTCTGCGTATGCTTGCCATTCTGATAAATCAGGCGAATACATAACCGCTGGATGTTGCCTTGCTCTTAGCACCAATGATTTATCTTTGGGCCATCTTAGGATTTCGTTTGCATCGAACAACGCTCTTCTAGTCGTGCCGGAAGAAAAGCCTCTTGTATATCCCTTTTGTTGAACAGTGGAACTTGTACTTTCGGATTCGATTGTATAATTGCCTGTTCGCTTAGATACTTCATCAGCGGTCTCTTGATCTGTTGTAAGTAAATAAATCCATGTATGACAATTTCCTAAAATAGTTTTAACACTATCTCTATAATGATTACGTATTTGGTCAATACTTTGAACAACTAATGTAAAGCGAATACCTCGCCCTAACGAAACAGTGATCTTCGTATCAAAGTTCGGAATAACAGGAAGATTACCAAACTCGTCCAAAAGAAAGTTCGTGCGGATCTTCAGCCTATCTTCATTACGATTTGCAGATGATATTAAGGCTTGATATGCCTGGTTTATATACAAACTAGCCAACACATGATAAGTAGTCTCTTCATCAGGAATTACAAGGAATACTGCCGTTTTTTCTTCACCAAAGGTCTGCATTTCATGATCTTGTTTGGATGTCATAAAAGCAATGTTTGGGTCAGACCATAACCGTAATTTCGCCGCGGCTCCTGTGTAGAAACTTCCTCTTTGTCCAGTTGGCGCAAGTGAAGCTGTACCGAAAGCAGACTTAGCTATATGTCCCATTGGTAAAGTACTGAAATAATGATTTAAGGGTACAAATGGTTGTTTATTTAGAATAATAGGCTTTCCTAAATCGATTAGCATTTGATATACAGATCCTAAATGCTTCTTTTTATCAGAATCAGCTTCCATTGAAACTGCTAGAATAGTTGCCGCTAGTACCGATTGAGTACCATTCGCCCAAATATCATCACCTCTTGTCGGTACTGGTGAAATCATGGCTGCGATATCCCAAGCTATTTTTGATGCTTTTGATAAATCTCCATTTTGAATAGCTTCATTTACACCATCCATTGGATTCCAGTGATTTCCACGAGTCGGAGTTCTAAAGTCTAACAATACAATTCTATAACCCTTTTCACGTAAATAAGATTGAGTTTTTTTATATAGCTCGCCTTTAGGGTCAGTAACTATCATGCTTTCCCCTGCTTGTCCGTTTGTCCAAATTGCTGGCAATATATTTCGTCTTGATTTACCCGAACGTGTAGTACCAATTAATAACGTGTGCGTATCTTCTGTATCTAGCCAAACCTTATGAAAAATCCCATTCAATTTCTTTGTAGAATAAGTAGCATAGGGAGCCATACCCAAAATCGCGCCCCCCTTGTCTAGGGGTTTATCAGTGAACCAAACGGTTGAGGTTAAGTCGATTTCTTTAGCCGTCTGTAATCTTGATGTACCATGTTCGCCATGCCCTGCTGCTTCAGGTCCACCAAGTTCACCAATCTTGTATTTCTTCTTAGGAACGTCTTTCCAAAATAAAAGAAGAAAACAAAGTGCAATTAATCCCTGGCATGCTAACCATATTGCTCGAATTGCCTCATTTTCAAAAACAAGGATTATATCAATCAATGAAAAGGATTCAATCCACATTGTTGGTGCAGCAATATTGTGTTGAATAAATAAAGGAATTAAACTTAGCACCCAAGGTAACAACAAAATATCAAACAATATTAGACAGATAGATAAAAAGATTCTTGCTTTCAAACAGTCATCCTCCTTTCGTAAAGTTCATAAAGCTTCCAAGCGTGTTTTGAATACTTTCAAGTTCCAACCGCTTTTCATCTGATTCAACTTCATCATGACTTATTTCATCGTTTTGAATATCTTTGCTTGTTCCGTTAATATGTACATCTTCTTTAACAGGATCAGCTTGATACACTCCTCCTTTCAAAGACTTCAAACTATCCATTTTCGCATTCAATTCTACTAGTTGTTCATTGATGCTTTGACCGAAAGAAATATAAAATTCGAGTGCTTCAGCTAACAAAGCGCTTTTGTTAGGTGATCTTTCATAAAATTCTGCGGTTTTCTTTGATAGCTTGGAACGCCCCGAAATTCGGAGCGTAACAAGACCGTCTTCATTTTTCTTCATAAGCTATCACTACTTTCTACTATTAAGCATTTGTGCTTGTGCAGCTAAATAGCCCTCAGCGTTTGCGAATCTTGGATTTTCAACTTTACGAGCGCCTTTGAAAGCATCTTCAAAGTGTCGATACAAAGTATCACCACCCCCACCACCAATCATAATAGCTGCAAGATTATCAGCCTTGTCGGACCATATAGATTTTAGTTTGTCCGCAATATTGCCCGATATAATTTTTGATGCATCCGCAAGATATTTATCAAGCTTATAAGTTTCACTTTGATGGTTAATCTCGCGATTAAACCATAAGATGGCTTTTTCCACTTCTTCTTGTGAAGGTTTTTTAGGGTTCTTCCCTCCTTCTTTAGCTCTTCGTTGAACTTCAATATCCAAACCATCCGTTACCACTTTGTAGACGTTTTTCATGCCCCAATCTAGTGAGCCTGTCAGACCTGGAACAGGTGCTAGTCCTTTTTTTGTACGAGTCATGAAAATGTAATCCGTTGTACGATGACCAACATCAATTACCCCTACCGCTTTATTGAACAAATCGTGATTCTTTACCTCGCCATCAATTCCGAAAACAGATGCGTAATACGCTCCTGCCCCTTGTGGAAATACAAAGACTGATTGAACATGAATTTTTATTTCTTTGTTTTCCAAAACGATAACTTGCTGATAATTTTCAAATCGTTTTTCTAGATCACCTTTTTGGGGGCCGAAGTAATCCATTGGAAGTCCAACAGCTAAATCAACAGGTTCGTCAGAACCATCTAATAAAAGAGCAATTGCAGTTGAAATTAACACATCAAGATTCTTGTTGTTGACTACCTTGTCTTCAAAAGCTCTTGATCCACCCATTGACATGGCTGCATCCCCAACTAAATAATCTCTTGAAGTGTTTTCTTCGCCTTTAATCGTGATTGTGTAATCATCAGTAGCTCCAAAATCTCCTAAAGCACTTTCGATTTTATGGTCTACAACCGATGGGAAATCGATCATTTTATTGTGTTCGTTAATCGCTTTCACATATCCAAATCCTACGTCTACTGAAATTCTCATTTTTAAATTCCTCCAAATAGATTATGTTTTTATCTTTCGCGCCCTTGCTCTTGATTGTGACTTTGCATTTGGCGTTGTTTCTGAATTTGTTGTTTCTGAATTTCTCTTTGCATCATTTCGGCTTTCGCTTGCCCTTGCACACGTTCTTGTTCGAGTGAGTTGAAAATATTCTTCCACAACCCTCTTATCAAACCACTTGAAGGACTTGAAACAGGTTTCCATAAATAAGGTGACTGTACTTTTAAATCCCCACATAAACGTTCAAATGCCTGTTTAGAGATAGTTGGAGTTTGACCCCATGCGTGCTTTTCATTAAAAGAACTTAATCCATTTTCCAAGTATTGTTCCAATTTTTCATTGGGAAGTTTTAATGATGTGCGTTCTGACCATTCGGAAATCACCTTCCTTACTTGTTCATCAGGTAAATCAAGTGTTTTTAAAACTGTAGCGTAATTGTGAATTGTTTTTTCTGCTTCATTTTCAACCTTTAACACTTTTTGCACATAAGTAAGATCATCACGTTTCCAATCATTTATATGGCCTACTATTTCATCTTTATTTAACTTATCGGCCACTGGTTGTTGTCGGACAAACTCATTTAATTTTGTTGCAAATTCATCCTGAGATGAAGAAGATGTTCCAAGCCCTTTAATAACAAAGTCTTTAATCTGAGATTTTTCATCCTCTTTCATATCGACTAATTGAACGTAGTTCTTTATAACCTTTTCAACCACACCTTCTAATTCTTTATGCCTTACAACTAGAGTCGATTTATTTTCCCAAGGCGTTCGTAATTCTCCAAGATTAAGAGTTTCACAAAGTTCATCCCATTTTTTTCGACTTACATTAAACTCTTTGTCGGTTGAAGCATTTAGGTGT
Organism: Paenisporosarcina sp.; assembly: GCA_041551995.1. Taxonomy (GTDB): domain Bacteria; phylum Bacillota; class Bacilli; order Bacillales_A; family Planococcaceae; genus Paenisporosarcina. The sequence continues at coordinate 528 of JBFELW010000002.1, read as the reverse complement.
TCATGACGGAGATTATTATTTTCGGCCCATTCATTCATAACCTCTGTTCTCTGAGATGCATTAACCCCACTTTGTTTTAATGCCTCATTCATCCAAAAAGAAGTTTTTCTAATTTCCTCTTCTTCAAGGTTAGGGATCTTAGCAGTTCTGAATACCTCTATTAATTCCTGTTTGTTCGCTTCATTAGTTCCATAAAGCCTTTCGTAATTATAGGGGTACTTAATATCTTTAAGTTTTACTAGTTCAGTAACCTTTTGAAATTCATCACCACTAATGAAACGAGCTTGATTTAATTTGATATCTACAGTCCTAACATGTGTGGCTAAGAGTTCTACTGATTCCTCATTCATGTAGGAACCAAGCTTTTTAACAACAGCATCTTTTGAATATCCGGCTGAGATCATCATAGAAGAGGCACTTTGAATATTCTTTACATCACTTTGCTTCCACTTTTCAGTTAATAAATGCTTCTCTTCGTCAGTAAATCGTTGAGATCCTGGTAACAACTTGTTCCATTCGTCCAACTCT
>JBFELW010000001.1:0-29618 GCA_041551995.1 Paenisporosarcina sp. | reverse complement strand
GGTTCTACACTACGTTGGGTTCTTATATTTTTATTTCCAACGGTCTGGATTTTCGTCTTATCTCAATTATTACATGCCGTTTCGTTTGGGGTCGCTCACTTTGCGTTTATTCAGTTCATCTCTAAACGGTTATCCCATAATGAGATTCCTGCCGCACAAGGAATGTATGCAGCTTTTTCCATGAGTTTAGGTATGGCTGTCTTAACTTTTGCTAGTGGGTTCTTGTATGAGATAGGCCCAGGGGTAGCTTTTCTGGGAATGACTTTATGTACCATTCCAGCCATTCTAATTGTTTTATTAACACGAAATAAATTCCAGTACTAAGGACCTATTTTTACGAATGACGGACATATTCTATCAATCTCTTTCGAAAAATGTAGTAAGAAAATCGAGATGGGAGTGTATATGATGTCACAAATCTCAAAATTTGATGTTTTACTATTAATGCAACAATTAGACAACCTATTAGAAGATAGAAAATTAGATAAAAACAAAGATAAAAAAACAAAAAAAAGCGATAACCAGTAATTGGTTATCGTTTTTTTATTTAATAGCTCCGCAAGCTATTCTTGCCCCTGATTTTCCTGCTGGATCAGTTACATAATCATCCTCATTCTCGTGGATGATAATTGCACTTCCATCCTCATCAAGCAATGAATTCTTCTTACCTTTAGTTAAGGTCACGAGTGGTGTTAGTATTTGCAAATCAACTTCTCCACTTTCAGGCACGATTAAATTAGGCAAATCTCCTGCATGGTATCCTTTTGGATTTTTAAAACCATGCTCTTTATCGGTTGGATTAAAATGTCCACCAGCAGATTCAAACTCTGGTGGCTCACAAACGCCTTGTGAGTGAAAATGAATCGCCTTAACACCTGGAGTTAACCCTTTTACTTTAATTCGAAGAGAAACACCTTTACTGGTCTCTGTCAGCTCCCCTGTTCCGATTGACTCTCCAGTTGTATCCACTATATCCGTTGATAAGGAATTCGTAATCTCTCCTGTTACTGGCAATAAAGTAGAAGATTCTTCAGAACAGCCTGCAATTAAACATACACCTACTACAAGTATCCATTTCTTCATATATCTACCCTCCATGCAAATGAACTCACATTAGCATGATGGCTTTAATTCGTTAAATTATACATCTACAAAAAAATTAATACGAGGATGATTATAAAAGCTACCGAAAAGAAGATAGACATCCCTTTCATCCATTTAGCTTCACGTACAAATCCTTTTTCTTTAAAGCTAATAGCTCGAAAACCATTAGTTAATGCAAATAGTGCCGTCATGAATAACACCGCAGCATATAAATTCCCTTTTATTATAAAAAAAAGTGCCATGATACTAGCAGCGGCAATTAATAAACCAGCAAGTAAATTCCTATTCAACTCAATCACTCCTAAAAAAAAGTCGGTGATCATGCCACCGACTTTTAACTATTATTCTTCCAGTGCTTTTTCTGGATGATTCGAATAAAACCTACGTCCAATGTAAGTTTGTAAAATTAATAATAAACCACCGATTGTCCAATATAGCGGTAACGCAGACATGGATGTGAATGATACAAACATAATCATAATTGGAGAAATATACACAAACATTTTCATTTGTTGCTTTTGTTGCTCTGGTACTGTCCAGAGTGATACTTTTGCTTGAACGAAGTAGACCGCCCCTGCAATGAGTGTCATGATTACATCTGGTGATCCCAGACTATACCATAAAAATTGATGACTCTTTACATCTGGCGAATACAAAATAGCAAAATACAGACCCATAACGATTGGCATTTGAATAATTACAGGCAAGCATCCCATATTTAATGGGTTTACATTATGTTTTCGATAAAGACCCATCATCTCTTGTTGAAGTTTCATTTGTTCTTCTTTTTCTTTTGTTGCCTTGATTTTCTTTTGGATTTCGTCCATTTCAGGTTTCATTGCATCCATTTTAACTTTCATACCTTGTTGGTGCTTATAATTCCGAAGCATTAAAGGCATTAAAACTAAACGAATGATAATCGTAATCGCTATAATAGCAAGTCCAAAACTTCCGTTAAAAAAATCTCCAAAGAAATTTAGTAAAAAGTCAAAAGGCTTTACAAAAATACTGTAAAAGTAACCTTCTTTATTTTCAATACCCGAACAACCACTTAGAATCAAAGTAGCAAATACAAGCATCGATAGTAATCCGATTTTTTTCTTCAATACATTCACCTTCATCTTTTCAAACTATAAAGAAGTATACCTTATATAACTAGTTAAATTCAAATGCAAAGAAAAAAGAGTCGTAATGTTTACGACTCTTTAACCAGTTGTTGGCAGCGCATACCTGAAATATTCTTGCTCTTTATGATCTCTGAATTGCTTAGGAGTAACACCTGTATATTTTTTAAAAATCCGTGTAAAATAGCTTTGGTTACAAAAGTGATATTGTTGTGATATTTCAGAAATACTCTTATTTGTATGTCTTAAGTAATATTGGGATTCCTCTACTCGTCTAACATTTAAGTATTCTACAAGTGTAATTTCAACATGCTCTCTAAAAATACGAGATAAATGACTTGTACTTACATTGAAGTTATTAGCAATGTCTTCAACGGATAAATCTGATTCTACTTCATCGTTTATAAAGAGTACAACTTTATTTACCGTCTGATGACTGAACGTCGGTTGTTTTCTTTCCGAAATCACCAAGATAAAAAAATCAATTAAGTCATCGGCAAACTGTAAAAATTCAACGTCTTTCATATGGAGATCAATCATATCTATACATGCAGTATTAAATGCAAAAGCTTTTACTGATGGTACTTGGTTTTCATATAACTTTCTAGCCATGATTGAAGACAAGATAGTGAAGTAATGACGAACAGCACGTATCGTCTGTTTTCCAGCTCTATATGAAATACGATCGATAATTGTTCTTAATGTCATTTTTGCTTTTTCAGTTTCTAGATGATGGATTTCATAAAGAAGTTTTGTTTCCAATTCAAAAAAATCATCCATACCTTCAAACTGACTAGTAATTTCTATTTCATTCATGTATTTTTTAGAAATGTTTTCGCTACCTGTTAATTGGATTTGCTGCATAGTTTCCCCATCTTTCTCTTGAATACACCACCATGTGTATTTTAACACTTTATTTAACTATATAACGAATTTGAGTCTAAGAAAATAGTTTTATAAAATTTAGATATGTTTTTTATTCATAATTACTTATAGGTTTAAAATAATACTAAACTTACATAAATATGTAATATTTGCGGATCTAGACCGAGAAGTCGAGATATCTTCTAGAGATCAAATGATTTTACGTGGTATCAAAACTTGCAAATGTTTCTTTAGCACTTGGACCGTTATAGGGGTTTGACAATTCTCATCTCCATCAATGTTGCAACGTAGTTCAGGTATTGTTTTTATATGCGTTTTTTCAGTCTTGATCACGACTACATCAGGATCCTCTTCTAATTTCCCTCGCCAAACAGCGGCTGCCAGTCTCAGAAAAGTGGAAACTCCTGCCCTCTTCACAATAAATACATGTAGTAGTCCATCATCTTTTTCTGCTTTAGGTGCGAGTCTTTCAAACCCACCAACTGAATTGGTTAATGCTACTAAAATAAGATCTGCTTTCCCTTCCCAAGTACCATGGTCATGCGTTAGATAGACTTCAGTTTGTTCATGAGAGGTTAACGCTTTAGCGCCTTCTACAAAATAGGCGAACGCACCTAGTTTCGTTTTTTGGTCAACCGAAACATTCGAGACACTATCAGCGACTTTACCTACTGCTAAGATGTTCATAAAGAAATGGTTTTCAGCCTTGGCGATATCCACAAAATGAGGTTCTGATGTTAATAATGCCTCAATTGCTTCGTGAGGATCTAATGATATTTCGAGTGCTCTCGCAAAATCATTAACTGTTCCTAGAGGGATGAATGAAAAAAGCGGGCGATGGTCCTGTTCCGCTAACCCATTCACAGCCTCGTTAATTGTTCCATCTCCACCCATTACTGTCACAAAGTCAAATTTCTCTACACATGCTTGTCTCGCATAAGTAGATGCGTCTCCTTCACCCTGTGTTTCTTTTACGATAATGTCATATCCCATTTTTGTTAACGTTTCTATCGTTTTTTCTTTAAATGTATGAGCTAACTCTTTACCAGATGATGGATTTAATATAAACATCGCCTTTTTCACGCAGGTCATCTCCTCTAATCAACCATTATTTGTGATATTATAATAATGAATATTTCCATACTAAAAGTGAGGTCTTCTAAACTTGGACACTGCGACTATTGAGAAAGTTATGAACGTTATTCGTGAATTTTTCCCGGACTATGCATCCATTGCGATAGCCGATACAAAAAAGTTCGTTTACTATCAACCAAGTAAGCAAATTGATTTAAAAATTAATCCTGGTGATTTAATAAAAGAAGGTTCTGCCACTCAAAAGGCCTTACTTCACGGTCAAAAAATCACAGAATTTATTGATCCAAGTGTTTTTGGCGTCCCATACTATGGCATGAGCATGCCTATTATTGAAGAAGGGCAAACAATAGGTGCAATTACCGCCATTTTACCTCAACAACCTTCGTCATTTTTTAGTCATTACCTAACAATTAAGATGGGTGATTGCTGGTACCCTGTTAAACAAGGTCATGTCATGTTTTTGGAAACTCAATTACGTAAAACATTGGTTAAAACCGAGACGCACGAAGGATTCCACCGTTTAAACTTGAGTGAGCTTGAGATGTTTTTGTCATCCGATCGTTTTATTCGATGCCATCGCTCATACATTGTGAATATTGAATATGTAGAAGAAATTCAACCAGATTCTCACTCAACATTCCTACTGATTATGAAAGATGGGACAAGAATCCCTGTCAGTCAACGGTATGCAAGCTTTTTCAGAAGATCCTTGGGATTCTAAATACCATTTCAATTAAGTGATTTAACTGCTAAATCGTTTCAATACATATACCTTTTCAATCTCATTTTTTTAATAAAAAGAGAGAAGACATCGCTCGAAAAAAGCGTAGCCTTCCCTTTTTTATAGAAAGCCCTTTTTAGGAATGTCTTCCCTTAAGGTGTTTCTGATTCAGATTTTCTATTGGTTTCGCTCTCTTTTTCCGGTGCTTGCACTTCTTCGTTATAAAATTTAACGCTAGTCATTGCTCCACCTTCATCAACCATTGTATTTTCAGCTGTGTCATAGGGACCCGGTTCTCCTACTTCTGTTTTATCCATTTGTCCTTTTTGATCATCTATAAATGAGTTCACCTTTGTCTTCATATTATTAAATGCTTCTACCGCTTTTTCACGATTTTCTGGTTTACTGAAATAAGCGTATGCACCTGCTGCTATACCTGCTAGTAATAATGATCGATTGTTTCCTTTTGCCATTACTGTCCACTCCTCTACTTAATCTATCTTAATAGTGTATACATACCCTTCCTCTTACTTTTTTACACCTGTATAGTGAAAAGTCCTCACTTCTTAACCATATCTACATGAGGTATACCATCTTCAACATAGTCGTCAGATACCGCTTCAAATCCAAAGGACCCATAAAAATCTCGCAAATGTGATTGTGCTTGTAACTGCACTTCCTGTTGTGGCCATTTTTGTTGAATAACACTTAGACTTTTCTTCATCAGTTCTTTTGCCACCCCCCTTCCTCTTACCTCTTGATTTACAATCACTCTACCTATCGAAATTCGATTATACTTAACACCTTTTGGAAGGATTCTTGCATAAGCTAGAAGTTTTTCATTCTCTATGTATGCTAAATGAAATGCCTCTTCATCGTATCCATCTAGTTCAGGATATGGACATTGTTGTTCTACCACAAATACATTCACACGTAATTGAAGGTATGTGTACAATTGTTTAACAGTTAGTTCTTCAAATTTTTGGACATTCCACATCGTCATCACTCCCTTTAATACTTTAATTATTTCACATGTATGGCAAGGAAGCGAAAAATTTGTTATGATGACGGAAAGAATTTCTGAGGTGAATCAATTGATACGAGCAATGAGACATGAGGACATAAAAGCCGTTCAACAAATTGCCAAAACTAGTTGGAGAGATACATATGAAGGTATCATCCCACTTAAGATTCAAGATTTATTCATTGAACGAGCTTATTCAGATGGGATGTTGATGAAGAGGCTCGAAAAAACATCAGTCTATGTTGCTGTAAATGAAGAGAAGATTGTGGGATTCGCTAATTTTACAAGAGTTGATGAAGATGGGGATGTTGAGTTAACTGCCATCTATATCCATCCAGATTATCAACGTTTAGGTTATGGGAGAAAACTATTAATCACTGGACTAGAAAACATACAAAAAGCACAGCAGCTTTTTGTATACGTAGAAACTGAGAATAGAAAAGGTTGTACTTTCTATGAACAAAGTGGTTTTAAATATCTCGAGGAATTTGATGAATTGTTTGAAGGGCACCCCCTATCTACCACTAAATATGTATATTATATAAAAACACCAGTCAAAAGTTAATTTTGACTGGTGTTTTTCTTTTATAACGGTTGGTGAGGCGGTTGTGTATCTGAATGATAATATGGGTCATCTACATGTTCAACTGGTGACTTTCTTACAAAACACATAATTGACGCAATATAGAATAAAATTGGGGCTAGTAATAGAATACCTGATAGCAAGCCAGCAAAGATATAGAGTACTCCCGCTGTTTTTGGACTCTTATTCTTCGAAACTTTCACTACTGCAATGATACTTAGTATGACACTTATGACTAGTGCCCCAACAAATACCCATCCAACTACACCAATTAGATTTACTGCCACTTCCAAGAAATCATCCATATACATCAGATCTTGTTGTGTCATTGTTGGATCCATCATCATTTGTTCTTCAAACATTTGTCGGAATTCCTCAGTGTTCATGGCACTCGAACTCACTACACCCAAAGTGACGATAATTAAAAATATAACATTTAAAATGGTTCCTATAATTCCTATTGCTACTTCACCTGCTCTGCTCAATTCCTTCACCTCTTCTTCTAATCTATTTATTAATACGAAACTATAACAAAAAAAGTTTCATATAGTTAGCATTCCCACCATAAATTATCATTAAACCTGTTTAAAGGTAATATCAATGGGTAAACATGAATTAATAACGAATCGAGAGGAGTTAAGATAATGGAAAAGAAATTAGTATTTAGTCAAGCGGACTTTATGTATACAATGGTAGGTGCATCTGTATTAACGGGATTTTTAGTATTCTTTACTCAACTGTAAGAGATAATAAAACGATGAATTCTACATAAAAGGCAATCCACTAAATTATATTAGCGGATTGCCTTTTATTATGCCTTAACATCATCGTATTCTGATGAATCATTAAAAGCAGCAACAACATAAGAACATAGAGGTTTCATTTTATAATTCTTTTCTCGTGCAAACTCTACTGATTGATCTAACAATTTTTTAGCTACACCAGTACCTCGAAGTTTGGGAGACACAAATGTATGATTCATAACCATTACATCTTTGGATAATGCCCACGTAATTTCACCTAGATTTTGTCCATCTTTTTCATATATATAAGCATATGAATCATGACCTAATTCTTTATATTGAAGTTCCATTTTCCAACACTCCTTCTATTCTTTAAACGTAAGAGGACGTAGAGAAGCCTCAATTTGCTCTCGTCTTGATTCTAAAAATGGTGGCAATGCTAGTGTTTCCCCCAATGTCTCCATTGATTCATCTGTCGCAAAACCTGGTTCGTCAGTAGCTAATTCATATAAAATACCATTCGGCTCACGAAAATAAATTGATTTGAAATAAAATCGATCAACTTTTCCAGATGTCATAAAACCTTTAGCTCGTAATAATTCATCCCATTTGTCATAGTCCTCAAACGTTTTAACTCGGAAAGCCACATGGTGAACACTTCCGTGTCCTGGTCTCTCCATTGGCAAATTCGGACGTTCCTCAATATGAACTTCTGAAGCTGGTCCACCTTCACCTGTTGAATACACAGTTATATCAACCATACTCTTTAGTGAAGATGGGTAGGCACCGATTTTTTTAAAGCCTAAAACATCTGTTAATACTACCTCTGTGTTTTCAGCTTTACGTACAGTTAAAGTGACATGACCTAGACCGACAAGAGCGTACTCTCCTGGTATACCCGATTTTGTCCAAGGTATGCCATATGGCACTCCTTCACCATTGTCTACAACTAACATGAGTCTAGATCCTTCAAAGTCCTCAAAATATAAAGTATTTCTTCCAAATCGTTGTTGAGTTTCTTCTGCATGCACCCCAAATTCTTCAAAGCGGTTCTTCCAATAATCCAGTGCAGCATCACTCTTTACACGAAAGGCTGTATTACTGATACTCGATGCACCTGGAACGGTTTGTCCGGCATATGGGATATCAAAGTACGTCATATCCGTTCCTGGTGTTCCAACAGCATCTGCATAAAACAAATGATAGGAAGAGGTATCGTCTTGATTCACACTTTTTTTAACCAATCTCATACCAAGTACACGTGTAAAGAAATCAAAGTTTTTCTCTGCATTTGCCGTTATAGCAGATACATGATGAATGCCCGCTAATTCCATGGAGATTCCTCCTTTTTCCTTATATCTCGAATTCGAGATAATTTTCTTTTATATTATCACGGGATTATAGGATGTGCAATTTATCTGTTTTTAAAATATAAAGTTCCAAATGGTTCAGATTGAACATTGAAAAAGGACACTTTATTTAATTGGTATTAGATATAAAAAAGAACCCATTCGAAGTTTCGACTGGGCTTAGTTGGTTTACTTAAATAATGATTGGAGTGAATCAATTATACTGTTAAAGAAGTTTTTTACACTTTGCCAAAATCCTTCATCAATTCCTAAATTCCCTATTTTATCTTCAATTGTTTTGCTTAAGTCATTCAACTGGGTTGACCATTTGCTAAAGTCAATATCTAATTGACGAATACGATCCATTAAGTCGATGAGTAACTGACGATCTTCTGGGCTTAATTCAATTTGTAACTTTGTTAATTGTTCCTGCACAATCTTTTCAACTTCTTCTTTCGAAACTGGATTTTTCTCGGCAATATCTTGTTTAATTGCTGTTAAAAGTTCACTGACTTTCGCTTCGTCAATTCCGGATTCTTTGGATAATATGGTCGCTACGGAGAGTTCTTCATTTGCTACATCTGTCCGTTCTTTATCAAGCGTTTCACCACTAACTTCATACGCCTTATAAATGCCGACCAAAGCAGAATGTCCTGTCACTTTTTTTGGAGCAGCTATTTCAACTATGGCATCTTCAATCCCAGCTGTTAGCATGGCATTCGCATACATTTCAGCTGTCACTTGTGTAATATTGTCCTCTGTCACAATGTCAATGACTAACCCTTTACCCGCATCTTGACGTGTAATTTTCGCTGATGAAAACATACGTGCAGAAGAATCTCCATCTTTGATATATTTCACTAAATCCTCGCCTGTTACTGAAATTTCTTCTACTTCAGATTCCTCTTCCACACCCAAGCTCTCTCTTACACTTTGTTTCTCTGATTCCGTTAAGTCTGCACCATAAACCACAATAGGTAAACCGAATTTTTCATTAATCCCTTCTCCATTAGAAGAAGATCCGGTGCTTGCTAAAGCTCCTGCCGGTAGTAGTAAAGATATTGCCATTAAGAATACCATTAATCGAATCATTTTAAATTTCATCATTAGTTCTCCTTTTGAGAAAAATTTTATTTTGCATAAGTCTTTTTTTACTGGTGCGTTTAGCTAACCTTTAAATAAAGAAAGTCATCTTTTTTTAGAATATGCTTCCCTCTAGATAATACGACGAAAGGGCACAAAAAGTTTCTGAGAGTATTATTACTCCCACATTCCCTTTGTGCCCTAATAATCTCACTTTAAAACTTATATGTTGGACTTCACCATCGTCCAACCATCTTGTTGCTCTACTTTGCCTTCTTTCATTAACTTTCCTAAAGCACGCTTAAAAGCAGCTTTACTTAAATTGAACATCTCAAATATTTCATCTGGAGATGATTTATCTGTAAAAGGCATTTTGCCTCCTACTTTTTGTAAATAGCGATACAATGTTTCAGCATCATCGCCTAAACGCTCTTGCTTACGAGGTAGCATTGAACCATTAAGTGAGCCATCTTCCTTGACGCCAATCACGCGAATTTCAACTTCTTCACCTAAACGCGGTTCTGCCACTTGTTCCGTATGATGGACAAACAGTCGGTATCCTTCAGGCACCGAGATAAAAAAGGATCCAACTGGCAATAAACGATACGCCCGTGCTTTTATATTTTGGTTAAATACAGATGTCGGTGCTTCAACAAATGATTCTACTACTTTTTCTTCTGTCGCTAATCGACCAAACAAATCACCATGATGATCTGTGCGTAGCGTCATATAGATAAAGTCGCCAGTCGTTGGCCATAGGGACTTAATGAGTGGTAAGTCGTGCCCTTTTACTAAAACTTCGCGAGAACTGCCGATATCAACGGAAACTCCTTCGTGTTCATCTGTTTTAATGACACGAGCCCATCCATAGGTTCCTTTTGTAATATGAGGTATTGCTGAGGTTGCACTTAGGTTTCCACGACGATCCATAAACAAAAATACTTTTAACGTATCGCCTTCTTTTACATCCTCAGGGGCCTCAGAACTATTAATAGGAATGTCAATTTGACCATTGGACAATATCCATTTGGATTCTTCCTTCTTTGATACTTCTAACTCAACAATTTCACCAGATATTAATTCAGTCATAGGAACGCTCCTCTCTATTGTGTTATTTTTAGGACTGTTGATTTTCTTTAAGCTCTTTAATTTTTAGAATGAACTCTGGATTTTCCTCCATTACTTGGATTAAATCAGCGATTCGATCAATTGAATTCCAACTCAAATGATGCTCAATTCCTTCAACATCTTCATAAATTCGGTCTTCTTGGACACCGATCAGCCGTAAAAATTGTTCAAGCAAATCATGACGCATAACAAGACGCTTTCCCAGTTTTAATCCCTTAGGTGTTAACATGAGCCCACGGTAACGTTCATATACAAGATATCCATCTTTATCAAGTTTTTGAACCATTTTCGTAACCGAAGACGGGAGAACTGAAAGGGATTCTGCAATATCCGAAACACGCGCATATCCTTTTTGTTCAATTAATATATATATTTGTTCGATATGATCTTCCATACTTGGCGTCGGCATTACACGAATCCTCTCTTTCCATAGCTTATATAAGTGTACTATAGACCAGATGTCTTCTCAATGAATGAACTGTCTCACTTTTCAAGCGGAGGATGTTTAGGATATTTTTCCACAACATGAATGGCATGAATGATTCGTTTGTTAATCCATTCCAAATTTGCTGGGGTATTTAACTGATTGAACGCAGCTTCTCTTCCAAAGGCAGAGGTTACGTACTGACTCGGAACCGAATTTAAACTAAGCGCAACAATATCCATTTCACATTTTGAGCATTTACAAAATGTTTGATACTCGTTACCACGTAGTAAAACAGCTACAAGTCCACGAATAATTTCTTCCATTACATTGGTTAACATTAATTTTTCCAACAGGTATCGCTTCCTTCTTTTTTTCCATTTGGTTTATCATTTCATGAACTGGGGTAACTTCTTACTATCAAAGCCAATTGGAGAAAGGATGAATCAGAATGGGTGGAATGTTATGGACGATTATCGTCGTATTACTTGTTGTTTGGTTACTAGGACTTGTTTTCCAAATCGGCGGTGGTCTAATTCACTTAATATTATTGATTGCTGGTATTATTTTAGTTTTTCAATTATTTACAGGCAAACGAAAACTGTAGTAAAAGGGATGTCCGTTAAAGCGGGCATCCCTTTTCACTGTTCACTTGGTTTTGGCGTAGACACATGTATCTCTCACATGGTGACCATCTGCGGACATTGCTTCATTGTATAGGATACCTTCCAAGTTGAAATTCAGGCGTTCAGCTACAGCTCTACTTCTCACATTGTCTGTATCGCATCGAATCTCAACTCTTCTTACGTTCAACTCTTCAAATGCAAATTCCGTAATCCGATCAGCAGCTTCAGTCATATACCCTTTACCTTCATGACGACTGTCTAACCAATACCCAATCTCTACCTTAGGAATGCTCCAATTAATCCGATGAAGACCACTACAACCAATAAATTCACCCGTTTCCTTTAAAAACAAATGAAGCCTTAAGTCTTTTCTCGTGATAAAGTCAGCGACGGACTGTCGAATATTTTCTGTAGTACCCTCGACTTTTGGTAAGGTTTGAGCCCATGACATCCAAGATTTTAGTGTTCTAGCAGATGCATGAACGCTTTCCCACACTAATGGAGCATCTTCAATTTTAGGTGCACGAATCAGCAATCTTTCTGACTCAAAGGAATCGGGAAATGATAGGATAGAATGATGTGTTTTTGTTTCTAACACCTGTTCTTGTTGCTGATCATCCCATAACACAGGTGTAGTTGTACCTTCTACATAATCTTCTCTCGTAATCCCATACGTAATAGCATCGTAATAAGATTTTTCTTTCGGTGAGAACCATGCTTTTCTGAGATGTCCTTCTTTAACAAAACCTGCTCGTTCAAACGTTTTTCTCATCGCAAAGTTATCTTGACGAGTATGACCTTCCAAACGAATTTTAACTTCTGGTAAACCAAACACATATTCAGCTACTAATTTTAATGCAGCTGGACCATATCCATTACCCCTTGATTGCTCGGCAATCCTCAGATCGAAAAGTGGAATTTCGTCTTGTAAATCATATATCTTCACAATACCTACTTTTTCACTCGATTCATTTTCAACCCAAAAGGTTTTAACTTCATCTGATTCGTAACCGCCTTCTTCAATCATTTTTTCTATAATTTCCCTTACAGGATTAGAATTCCCATGAAATGGCCAATTATTTGTTATCATAAAATGGATTAGCTGTTCTTGCTCTTCCATCGTCCATTCTGTTAATCGCAAATCGTTTACCCCCTACGAACGTTTCTTATGGATGCATCATATGTACATCAAATTTAACACAGCCAATACTGTTGCATCCATAATTGCACAATTAACAATCCATCTAGTTAACAACCATAGAAAGATTAAAAGTGATACAACTATTTTCAAGCCTATAGAAAACATAATATTTTTGTTTATAATTCGCAATGGTTTTCGATTTATATAAATCGAAGGTCATCTTTGTCGTCATTAATTCAATATTTTCGGTTTCAGATGATTGTTCATTGAAACAGAGGGTTCTTTATTTATCGTCAGAGTAGAAGGAATCTTTACCTGTCTTCCCTTCTTTATTTTATATTAGAATGATCCCCTTGTAATGCGCTATAAGTTTCGTAAATAAAAAAGGAATCTTCAAACCCCTTAGAGAATATATTGTAAAGGTACTTTTATACCTTTATGAATCGATGAACGTGATAGAATTAGTTTATTAAACATCTTTATCGACGATGAATATGAGAGAAAAGATACCACCATACCAATTTAGGGGGTTGAATATGTATCATCGTATACTCGTAGCAGTTGATGGTTCTGAACACTCAAAAAGAGCTGCTGCCCATGCTGTTTTCCTAGCCAGCTCTGCAACAGACGTTCATGTGACGTTGTTATATGTATTAGATTATGATAAAGCACGAACAGATCTCGTTCAAAGTATGACTAGTGACGATTTACACATTGATAGAAAGAACAAGATACGACCAATCGAGGAGCTGTTTTCAGTTAAGGGTATATCAACTGATATTAAGCTACTTCACGGTGAAGCGGGTCCTGTCATTGTGGACCATGCAAACCATGAGAATTATGATCTTGTTGTCCTTGGTAGCCGTGGTCTAAATACGCTGCAAGAAATGGTTTTAGGCAGCGTTAGTCACAAGGTTGCTAAACGCGTACATTCACCTGTTTTATTAATCAAATAGCATGATAGGGACTGATCGAAGTTGATCAGTCTTTCTTTTATGATTAAAGGGAGGGCTTCTTCATGAAAAAAGGTCCAAATAATCTCATTACTGATGTACCGGGTGTCCAAGTTGGACACATCACATTAGACAATCAATTGGATGAAAAGGACTCTATTTGCACAGGAGTTACGGCCATTTTACCACATCATGATAATCCTTTTTTACATAAGGTTCCAGCAGCAAGCTTTGTATTAAATGGTTTTGGTAAAACGGTTGGGTTAATCCAACTTGAAGAATTAGGGTTGATGGAATCACCTATCATGCTCACCAACACATTTAGTGTGGGTGCAGTGCTTGAAGGCACACTGGCATATATGCTTAATGAAAACCCTGAAATTGGAGATTCAACAAGCTCCTTAAATCTCGTGGTTTGAGAATGTAATGATAGTTACTTAAATTCCATGCGGCTAATGGCCGTGCGTCCAGAACACGCCATTCAAGCAATTGCTAACGCCCGCTCTGACGTATTTGAACAGGGTGCAGTTGGGGCAGGAAAAGGAATGATATGTTATGGCGTGAAAGGTGGAATCGGGAGTTCTTCTCGTATCGCAGAACACGAAGAGAAAACATATATAGTGGGTGTTTTAACATTAACAAACTTTGGACGAGCACAGGAATGTAGAATTGCCAATTGGTCACCAGATGAATTAGAAAAACCAGATGGTTCAGTGATGATCGTGGTTGCCACAAATGCACCAGTAGACGCTAGACAGCTTAAGCGGTTGGCAAAGCGAGCAAGCATAGGGCTTGGACGCACAGGAACACATGTACATAATGGGAGTGGTGACATTGTCATTGCTTTTTCCAATGCCAATACAGTACCTCATAAATCGGAAGATTCTTTTATTAATCCTACGTTTCTACGTGATGACCATCCTCTTATGAATGAGTTGTTCCAAGCGGTTATCGAAGCTACAGAGGAAGCTGTGTATCAATCGATTATTCACGCTGAAGATACGAAAGGTCGATTGGGTCGAGTTATCAAGAAGGGGATTTTTGAATAAAAGATGGACCGAGTAATATATAAAGATTTACTGGTAAAGTATTATAGTGGATTCGCTCAAGGACAATTACAAGTGCCATTCTGTTAGTTGAACTTTTGACTCAATGTACAATTAAATCCAAACTTTATAAGCAATAAAAATAGGCATCCATTTGCACTGCTAGCTGGATGCCTATTTTGGGCTTTATTTACGAAAAGTGATCAAATACTAACAGCTACATTAAAGTGGTTGGCTATTGCTTATTAAAGTAAAGATTCTAACCACCACCCGATTCCCACGAAAACAAATCCTCCAATAATCGTTAACAATGCATAGATAACTGCGGTACGCTGCTTACCCATAGACCAGTTCTCTACAAATTGAACGGCAAATGTAGAAAAAGTGGTAAAGGCACCTAGAAAACCAGTTATCCAAAACATACTTAACGCCTTCGTTTGTAATGTCAAAGGTGTAAATACTCCCATTAGAAATGAGCCTAGCCAGTTGATTAATACGATTCCTATCAAACCCTGGATTTTCCGAGAAATGACAAAGCGGCATACGGCTCCAAGGCCACCGCCTATCATAAGTGCTAGAAGAGTCAAAAAGCATTCCCTCCTAACTTATAACCCAGTGCTGCGAATAGAAAACAAGCAATCGTCATACCAAGCCCATAAACCATTGCTTGTAGGATATTTTCTTGCATGAGAATAAACCACTCTCCGGAAACTGTTGAGAAGGTGGTAAATGATCCTAGTAAGCCCGTAGTCAAAAATAAAGTGTACTCTTTTTTAGTATCCTTCAATTGATTAATCATGAAACCTAACGCAAAGCTCCCCAGTAGATTGACAATCCATAAACCCCATCCACTAGGAAATAAAACAATTGTGGTAAAGCGTAAAAGTGTTCCGACCATTCCTCCTAAGCCAACCCATACGATGTTTTTCAATTCGGAACACTTCCTTTATTTATTCGGCATTCAGCGTTAATTTATGCGATGTTTGAATATCATCATTTATCATCGTTTCGTGATAATTACCTTTTGCCCAGTCATCAACTTGATTGTGGAACCAATCAGATTTCAAATGTCCACTTTGACCTGGTCCTACGATATGATGAGCACTTGATAAATCAGCTAAATCAGCTACGAATCTCCAAGAAGCTCCATGAGTGACTGAGCCATCCTCTGCGAAGGCAGCTGCTTGAACTGTAATATTCGAGCCACCAATTGGAACTGGTTTTGGATTTAAGAAGTACTCAAAAACTGGAGACACGCCGGCAAGTGGGTGTTTGAATGTTAATTGATGATAGTCTCCCCATTTCCATTCATTTACGTCATCTCCGAACTCTTCTTCGATTGACTGAACAGCGTTAACGAATGAACGATAGACCCATTCATCAACACCTTTCTGTTCCGTCACCCAAGCTCCTTCTTCTCCTGCAAATCCGTCACGCATCATTTGATCAGTTATACTCCCCTTACCAGCTAGCATCTCATAAACGTCTTCTGGCATTTGGTTTTTAAATAATGTGACAGGTAGCTCCTGGATCCATTTATGGAACAGAAGTGGTGCTGCTGAATTTTCTTCATCTACCTGATTCCAGTTTTTCAAAACAGTTAGCATTTCTTTATACTGTCCATTTGAATCTTTCCCCTCAATGGACTCAATCATATCTGTCAAAAATTCACGTGCTTGTAGATTTTTTTGGTCCATTTGCAACGCCATCATATCTTCTTTAGTAAAATTATCTCCCTCACTTAACACTTCCGAAATTCGTTCATATCGATACGCTTGAGCCCAGAGATCTGTTATATGATAGGGATACGAATCATCTATGACTTGGTTATTCGCTGTAGCTATAAAACCTGCATCTGGATTAACTATTTTCGGTAATTCATCATATGGAACATACCCCGTCCACTCATACTCACTTGAATCTCCTGGAACAGGTAATTGTGCATCACCTGATTTCCGAATTGGAATACGTCCATTTGCTTTATATGCAATTGTTCCATCTTTTGCTGCAAACACAAAGTTTTGGGCAGGTGCATGGAAGTCTTCTAAAGCTGTTTCAAACTCTTCCCAATTTGATGCTTTATTCATATTTAGCACGGCTTGTAGTTCGAGTGTTGGCTCTAAAGCTGTCCATTGCATAGAAAATTGAGCATTCGGCTCTTCCTCTTCAAACATGACATTTGAAATGATAGGGCCGTGACGTGTAACAACTACTTTGAAATCGACCGTTTCTCCATCTTTTACTTTAATGGGTTCATTTCGTACTTCCGCTTGTTCCCATTTTCCATCGTACTGGAATTCTGTTGGATTAGTTGGATTTGGCTTTTCGATATATAAATCTTGGACATCTGGTCCAACGTTTGTTACACCCCATGCGATTTCTTCGTTATGTCCCAAAATGATACCAGGGATCCCCGCAAAAATAACACCACTTACATTTTGTTCTGGTGATTCCAAGTGCATTTGATACCAAATAGAAGGCGTACTTAAGCCTAAATGCGGATCATCTGCTAGTAAAGGCATTCCTGATTTCGTCTTTTCACCTGAGACTACCCAGTTGTTACTTCCGTTAAATTCGTGCGGTAATACATCTGGATTAAAGTGACCAGCAACTTGAACTTGATTTTTCAAATTTGCTTCTAAAATCGCCGGCTTATTTTCAGGATACGTAATGAATAATTCGCGTGCTTTATCCTCTGAGAAGTTCCCCAACGCCCAATGTCGAATCGCTAAACTTGACCAATGCCCACCTAAGTCATAGGCCATAAATTTACCGATTGTTAAAGAATCGACTTCTGTCCAAGGTTCAGGTTCATACTCCAAGAGTTTGAATTCAAAAGATAGTTCTCCATTTTCCGATGCCTGTTCCATAAACGCATTTACACCTTCTGCATGCCACTTAAGGACTTGTTTTGCATCAGCCCCATAGCCATCCCAAGAATCTTTTGCAGCTTCTCTCAAACTAAATGTTCTAAAAAATTGATCGGTCGTAACAGCAGCTTCCCCTACAACCTCTGATAACCTCCCACTGGCTTGTCTCCTAGCAAGGTCCATTTGAAACATACGATCTTGCGCTTGAACAAATCCTTGCGCACGATATAAATCCGCATCGCTATTAGCGATTATATGTGGAACTCCTTGTTCATCCCTTGTAACCGTAACCTCTTCATCTAAAACTCCAACACTAATTTCCCCTTCAATTTGCGGTTTAGACTTTCCTATGTATGCATTCAAAACAACAACAGCAATAATCAACAAAATTAAAATACTGAGTACCATCCATAAGAGCCACTTACTAATTTTTCTTTTGCCTTTCATCCCTTAACCCCCCTTAGCTTCTATTCTATGAAATTCGCTGAAATTATATAAACTCCTGCATAAAGAAAAAACTATTTAGCGTATCTAAACAAAGACACGTTAAATAGTTTAGTGTTCATTCGTAGATTCTTCTGCTAATACTAGTTTCACATTTTTCACTTGTTCCTTTGCAGTTAGGATATACAGCACATCTTTAGCTTGGAGTTTTGTCGCACCAGTTGGCATAACCAAATCACCTTGACGAATAATGGCACTTATAACTGTCTTTTCTGGAAAGCCAATGGTTTGCACAAGTTGACCAACAAAGGGAGATGTGGAAGAAATGACAATTTCCAACATTTCAGCATTTGCTCGGGCCATTGATATCAACTCTAAGGAGTGTATTCGCTGTGGTATGGGTGTTCCGTTTAATTTCAATAAATCCGCTACGTAAGGAATGGTAGAACCTTGCAATAAAGCTGAGGTTAAGACAATAAAGAAAACAATATTAAAGTATAATGTACTGTTTTGAATACCTGCTAGCATGGGGAAGGTTGCTAGTACAATAGGTACTGCGCCTCGTAATCCCGACCAAGAGATAAACCACTTTTCTCTCATGGTGTATGGGAAGAACATAGTGGAGACAAAAACGGCAATAGGTCTTGCGATTGCAAGTAAGACAAAGGAAAGAATAAGCCCTTTCCAAATCAGATCCCAACTTGCAAGTTCACTTGGAAATACGAGCAACCCTAAGATAACAAACATCACAATCTGCATCAACCATGCAAAGCCTTCATGAAAACTAAAAATGGAATGGCTATGTGTTAACTCTCGATTACCGATAATCATGGCAGCTATATAAACTGCAAGTAACCCACTTCCTCCTAAGACAGCTGTTAAGCTGTAAATGAAAATAGCAAAACCAGCAGATAAAACTGCGTATAAACCGCCAGCATCCAATTTAATCATATTCATTGTTTTAGATGCAAAAAAGCCTAGGCCAAATCCAAATAATAAACCAAGCCCCATTTGCAGGAGGAACATACCAACAAATGACCATGCGGAAATTTCTGGCATTAAAATCCATTCAATAAAAACAATCGTCAAAAACATAGCCATAGGATCATTTGTTCCTGATTCAGCTTCTAATGTCGAGCTTAGTTTTTGTTTAATATTTTGTCCCGATAAAACTGAAAACACAGCAGCTGCATCGGTTGAACCAACAATGGAACCTAAAAGAAATGATTCTAACCAACCAATACTTAAAACATAGTGTGCTGCAATAGCTACAATAGATGTAGTAATCACTACTCCAACAGTTGCAAGAACAGCAGACCCAGCAAGCACAGGGCGCACATGTTTCCATTGTGTCTGCAAACCACCTTCAAACAATATAACGATTAGGGCAAAAACTCCTACCATCTGAGCAGTTTTGGCGCTCGAAAAATGAATTAAACCCAATATGTCACTACCTAGTAGCATCCCTAGAAACATAAATAGAATAAGTGCCGGAACGCCCACTCTTGCAGAAATTTTTGTCATCATGACACCACTCAGTAGAAAAATCCCCATCAACAATATGATGAAATCTGTAGAAAAATGTTCCATTTGGCCCCCCTGTCATTACACTAGTTGTTTCTATTAGTATACTATTCAATATTTTCTAATACTTTCAAAAAAACCTCGAATTCCTTTGAATTCGAGGTTACGTTTACTTATTCTCTCCTACTATTTTCACTTCGAGTTCTAACTCAACACCAAACTGCTCTTTTACTTTTTCTCGTACCATTTCAATCGTTTGGATATAGTCAGTAGCAGTAGCATTATTTTTATTTACAATAAATCCAGCATGCTTCGTTGACACTTCAGCCCCACCGAACCCTTTTCCTTGTAGTTCGCAGTCTTGAATGAGCTTTCCAGCAAAGTAGCCCGGTGGTCGTTTAAATACACTTCCAGCAGATGGATACTCTAAAGGCTGCTTCGATTCACGCAAGTGGGTTAAATCTGCAATTTTCGCATCAATGGCTAATTGTTCCCCATGTTCTAAGTCGAATTCTGCAGACAATACATAGTACCCTTCTTTTGTAATTACACTTTTACGATATTCTAATTCCAATTCTTCTTTTGAAAGAACTAGTTTCTCGCCTTCTTTTGTGATGACAGTTGCTTGAAATATGATGTCTTTTATTTCTCCACCATACGCTCCTGCATTCATGGCCATTGCTCCGCCAATCGAACCAGGAATTCCGCATGCAAATTCAAGACCGGTTAACGTCTCTTTCGCAGCAGCTCTTGAAACATCTATTATATCCACACCAGATTCAGCTAAAACTCTAGTTCCATTTATTTCAATACGATTAAGTAAGGACAAGTTCAAAACAATTCCTCGTACTCCACCGTCTCGAACTACCATATTAGAACCGTTGCCTAATAGCAACAAAGGAATCTTTTGTTGATGTGCGTATGCAACAACATAAATGGCTTCTTCTTCCGTAATCGGAGTCACGTACAAATCAGCACGTCCACCCATTCTAGTCATTGTATGTAAATGGAGTGGTTCATCTATTTTTACACAATCACGTGTTAGTTCAATTCTTAAATCATCATACCAACGCTGTTTAGTCATGAAAAGCCAAATCCTTTCCCTTACCTATTTCCAATGTATAGTATCGTTTAATCAGTCAATTTGACAAGTAAAAATCAAGATAACCATACTTTTGACCACTGTTCTATCTCATCAATTGCATCCTTCAGACCTCTGCCTTTTTCAGTTAATGAATATTCAACTTTTACAGGAACTTCAGCATAAACACGTCGTGCCACTAAACCTTCTTTTTCAAGTTCTTTTAAACGCTCTGAGAGAAGTCTTCCACTAACAGGCAATGCAGACTCAATTTCATTAAATCGTTGTGATCCTTCTAGTAATTGATAGAGAATCAGACCGGTCCATCTTTTTCCGATGAGTTCCATTGCTTTTGATAGGCGGGGACAAACCGTTGTTTCTTTCATCAATATCACCTCTAACTTGTACTCAGTATAACGTATTTCACAGGAGCTGTAAATTTATAGTAATCTAGTTATTTGAAATAACGAACTTATCATTTAATATTAAGTTACTTATAGTAATCATAAAAGGAGGAATCACTTTGACCTTTCAAATTGATCCACATATGAAACTGCAGTATCTTACTTTGCGAGTTAAATCACTGAAGAAACAGCGTCAATTTTACCATGAAGTGTTGGGCTTAACTATTTTAGATCAAGAAACAAATCGTCTCGTTTTAAGTGTCGATAATGTTCATCCCCTTATTGTATTACAAGAAGATGAAAATGTTGTTCAAAAACCAACACATACGACAGGTCTCTATCACTTAGCATTACTGGTTCCCAACCGGCAAGACTTAGCTTATGTAATCGAACATCTCCTTAAAAAAGATATTCGTTTTGATGGTGCATCTGATCATTTATTTTCTGAAGCTTTTTACTTAACTGACCCTGAGGGAAATGGGATTGAAATATATAGAGACAGACCACGAGACGAATGGTCTCGATCCGAAAATGGCGAATTAATTTCAGCTTCTAATCCAATCGATTTGCAAGGTATCATGTCTCTTCAAGATAAAAACCGTCACTGGTTGGGACTTCCTAAAGGAACTGTTTTGGGTCATTTGCATTTACAAGTGAACCAGTTAAAAGATGCAGGAGATTTCTATTTAGATGTCTTAGGATTAGAAGAAATAACCCGTTTTCATGAGTCTGCCCTCTTTATGTCAGCGGGTGGTTATCATCATCATATCGCTGTTAATACATGGCAAACAAAAGGTGCAATTTTACCACCTGCTAATGCGACTGGATTAGTGGACTATTCAATTACTTTGTCTTCTGAAAATGAAAGCGAGAAAGTTTTAACTCATTTAAAAGGGTTGAATTTTAATATTATGGTGAATGAAAATGGTTTTTCTATACTAGACCCTAATCATATACGTATCTTTTTTACATGGTAAACATAAGTTGAAAATGGAAATATTTCTTTCAATTTCATTAATATCTTTAATTAAAGATGTTTTAATTAAAACATCTTGACATCGAGATATCGACAACATATAGTAATAGATAGAATTTAAAAACAACTAGGAGGATTTTAAAATGAAAAAATGGAACATAGATGCATCTCACTCAAGTATTGGATTTTCAGTAAAACATATGATGGTTTCTAAAGTACGTGGAACTTTCAGTGATTTTACTGCTGAAGTTGAAGGAAACGAAACAGATTTAACTGGTGCAAACATCGCATTTAACATACAAGTAGCGAGTATCAACACTGGAAGCGAAGACAGAGACAACCACCTTCGTTCAGCTGATTTCTTTGATGTTGAAACGTATCCAGAAATTAAATTTGTTGCAAACATGATTACAAAAAAAGGCGATTCTTATGAAATCGCTGGAGATTTAACAATGAAGGGTGTTACAAAACCAGTGGTATTTGAAGCTGAATATGGTGGTAAAGGTACAAATCCATGGGGTGTTGAAGTGGTAGCATTTGAAGCTGAAGCTACAATCAACCGGGAAGAGTTTGGTTTAACTTGGAACGCAGCCCTTGAAACTGGTGGCGTTTTAGTAGGCAAAGATATTAAAATCACACTAGATCTTCAAGCTAATCCAGCTTAATACATGTTTGTTTCTTAACATCTCCCACCTCACATCCCAAGGTTTTGGGACTGAAAAATGAACACGACACGGCTACATTAAAAAGGCAATTTCCTCATATTTCGAGGAAATTGCCTTTTTTGGTAACCACTTGCTCGTGCAGTAACTTGATGGCAAGGTCCGCTACAACTGGGCGACTAATTAGATAACCTTGAATTCTTTGAGCCCCCATCGCTTTTAATATATCTAATTGCTCTTCTGTTTCTACACCTTCCATGACGGTTGTCATGCCTAAATTTTTAGTGATATCGATAATACCTTGAAGTATAATCCGGGATTTTTCCCCTTCATTCTCCATACTCATAATGAATGAACGGTCTATTTTTACATGTTGTATGGGTAGCGACTTAAGAATGAAAAGGGAAGAAAAACCTGTTCCAAAATCATCTAAGGCGGTCTGAATCCCGTATTCGTTTAATTCACTCAACAATGTGGTTACCAGTTCAATATTTTGCACAGCCACCGTTTCTGTAATTTCGAAAATAAGTCTATTTGGGGATACTTCTGTTTCTTTGATAATACATTTAATATCCTTCATAAAATCAGGATGCATCATTTGTTTGACAGATATATTAATGGCTATATTAAATCCTATATGTCCTTCTTGTTCCCACCGTTTCATTTGAAGTGCTACTTCTCGCACAATCCACTTACCAACAGGAATAATTAAGTCATTATCTTCTAATAGCGGAATAAACTCAATAGGAGCAACAGAACCAATTAATGGAGATTCCCACCTTAGCAATGCTTCATAGCTAGTAATCTTTTGTTCTGACAATTCATAGATCGGTTGAAATGCCATATAATATTCATGATTATGCAACGCATATACTACGTTGTTTGCAATGAGTCTAGAACGTTCATTTTGATTGGCTAATAGTTGAGAAAAGAATATTGCTCTATTTCCCCCGTGTTTCTTTGCTTCCTGAACAGCGAATGTAGCATCTTGCATCATTAAATCAGGCCAATCACCTAGTTCTGACTTTCGAATACCCAGACTCATTGTAATCCAAACACTCGCATATGAAGATAGCTCAACAGGTTCTTCCATTAGTTTAATGATTTGGGTAGTTAATGATTTTAATTCATAATCTTCCTGTGTAGGAACGATAATTACAAATTCATCTCCCCCCACCCTATACAGGTCATTTCGTCCTGCGAATTCTTGCATTTTATTGCTAATCTCAAACAATATGCGATCTCCTATTTGATACCCATTACGTTCATTTATTTCTTTAAATCGATCAATGTTAATAAAAAGTAGAGTGAAATTTTGAAAACTAGTCAGACTCAAGTCTCTTGTTAATCTTTCCTCAAGAAATAATCGATTTGGAAGATTGGTTAATAAATCTCGTTTTAACATATGGTCTTCCCGAACTTCAATTCTTCTAATATAAACTAAAATCCCACATAAAATTAAAAATGTTACGGCCACTATGAGCGTATTACGCCAAAAAATTGCTGAGATATGGCTTTCAAGTTCATTATTAAACGAATCAACAAGCACTATCCAATCTTCAACCGTGTGTCTATACATCACAAAATGAGCTGTATTCTTATTGATTAGAATTGATCCTGTTTCATTCACTTGCATTTCACTTATTATTTGGTCAGCATATGGCACTGTCCCTTTAAATGACTCACCTAATGTTGAGAACACCAGTTCATTACCTTTAAATAAATACACTTTTCCTGGTAAACTAGATTCCTTTGCAATGGAACCAAGAATATTCCCCATATTCACCACACCTGAAAGAACACCTATGATTTCTCCGTTTCTTTCGACAGGCAATCGTATAGCTGTCACTATCTGATTAGGATCTTGAAAGAGTGGGAACAAGTCACTATAAATAACTTCTCCATTCATTGCGCGTTTAAAAGAATCATACTCGTTAACAGAAAACCGAGATCCATCTCCCGCTAATGTTTCTCCCTCAGGAGTGATGAAGCCTAGGGATGTAAAAAACGGCATATTCTGTCGTTGTTCTCTCAAAAAAGCAATGATTTCCTCTTCATTTCCATCAAGTAATACTATGTATTTTGCGATTAATTCAAGTTCAGCAACACGTTCAGTTGAAAATTTATTCGTCTCTTCCGTGAAGCCATTTAATAATTGGTTAGTTTCTTTTTCTACCGTTGTTAATACATAGTCTTTGCTAGTATTGTAATTAATCATTGTTAACGTAACGACGATAATTAATATGATAGACAGGAGTATGTATGCCTGTAGTTGTCTTGTTGACACATCGTCACTTCCTTCATTTCAATCAAGATGAAATGTAAATAAAAACCATAACAAGAATACTTTCCATCCTATTACATTGTCGAGGAATGTCGTAAATTAGTCAATGCATTTTGCCATAAATTTGTACCAAAAGTCTAAGATTATTATTTATTATTACTGTCAAAAGGATTATTTTTATGGAAAATTGAAGGAATCATTCCATAATCATCTTAATTTATTAAGAGAGATACATACTATTAGAAACTAATTTGAAGAGAATACCTAAGGAAATAAATGATAATTTATAAAGGAGGGATGTTGATGCGGCTGGACACATACTCTTCAGGAGGATTCGACATTTTGTCTAATTTCAGATTGTTCACAAAAGGCATCGAGAGAGCGTGCTCTCTCGATGCCTTTTGTCATTTTTACTATGCATAGAGTAAGGGTTGATATCCGCTCCAGGCGAATGCTTTCAGTCCATCAGATTTTTGGTCACGAACGAGTTGCCACACAATGTGGTGTTATTATCCTTCGATCCATTCCGAGCTGAACTGCACCCCTAAATTTGAACACTAAATCTAAATGGGCGGTGAGTTCATGAGCGAAGCGATGGAAGCAGCTCTTTTATTAGCTAGATAGAAAGCCGACCCCTCGTGTGAAGGAATCGGCTTTCTATTATTTATTCAATGCTTCTGTTAAAGCGGGAACTACTTGTTTCTTGCGTGATACAATGCCCTTCAATAACGCTACATTATTTACGAATGGAACGTCAAATGCTGACTCTGCTTTCTCTGCTTGATTTCCAAGTGCAATCGCAACTGAATCGTTGTTTAAAATATCCGTTACTACAAACAAAAATAAATCCAACCCTTTTTCTGCGATTCTGCGAGAGATTAAATCCTCTAATTCAGATTGACGACCCATGACATCATTGACGTCCACCGTATTCACTTGTGCAATTTCAACTTTAAAGTTAGCTATTCCAAACTCTTTTGCATCAAGTGATAGCAATTCTTCCAGTGTTTTATCACTCAAATCAGCACCAGCTTTTAACATAGCTAAGCCATATTCTTCTGCATTTACACCTGCAATCGCTTCAAGTTCTTTTGCAGCAGCAATATCTTGGTTAGTACAAGTCGGAGATTTAAATAATAATGAGTCAGAAATAATAGCTGATAGCATCAATCCTGCCATATTTGCTGGAATCTCTACCCCATTTTCTTTAAAAAGTTTATTTAAAATGGTAGCTGTACAACCAACTGGCTCTGCGCGGAAATATAGTGGATCTGCCGTTTTAAAGTTCGCAATACGATGATGATCAACAACTTCAATCACTTGAACTTCTTCAATATCTTTTACACTCTGTTGTTTTTCGTTATGGTCAACTAAAATTATTTGTTTGACATCTGGTGAAGCTGTATCTATTAAACGGGGTTCCTCAAAACCAAATTTTTCTAATGCAAAGGCCGCTTCATTTTGTACTTCACCCAAGCGAACTGCTTCTGCATTCATTCCTAATTCACGTTTTAAATGAGCGTAAACAATCGCTGATGTAATCGAATCTGTATCCGGGTTTTGATGTCCTAGAACGTATACTTTTTCCATGTGTATCCTCCAATAATTCAAACTTCATATAATTTATTTTATCATACCTATTTCTTAAACAAAATGGCTCCAAGTTGCTCTTTATTACTTATTAAATCCTGCAATGTGTATTGATCAAGAACAGTTATATACGCATCGAGTGCTTGATGTAATACATTTCTTAATTTACAAACAGGTGTAATAACGCAACGATTAGTCGTGCAATTAAAACATTCAACTAAATTAAAGTCATCTTCAGTTTTTCGTATGACTTCTCCAATATTTATTTCTTCTGGTAATAAAGCCAAGCGTATTCCGCCGCCACGCCCTCGAACCGTTTCGATGAAACCCAGCTTGCCTAGGTCATATGTCACCTTCATTAAATGATTTTTTGATATTCCATATGCATTGGAGATTTCAAGAATTGTAGATAGTTCCGCTTTCTCTTTTGCACCTATATACATAAGAACTCGTAATGAAAAATCTGTGTACATTGTCAAACGCATAGTATCACCGCACTTCCCTACATCATTATAGCGATTATGTCTTTTCCGTGAAAGAAATGTGTCTGAAATATTAAAGATGTATTTTTGATATTGCTTTAAGCTTTTGGCAGGAGTATGGTTAAGCCATCAAGTACAGAAGGGTGGAAACAAATCATGTTATCTCAAAAAACAATTGATATCGTAAAATCAACCGCTCCAATTTTAGCCGATAAAGGCGTAGATATTACAACCGCTTTTTATAAAAACTTATTCACTGCTCATCCAGAATTACTGAATATGTTCAATCACGTGAATCAAAAACAAGGTCGTCAGCAAACGGCTCTTGCTAATACCGTTTATGCAGCTGCTTTACACATCGATAATTTAGGTGTATTACTTCCTGCAGTTAAACAAATTGCTCAGAAGCATCGATCTTTAGGCATTAAACCAGAGCATTATCCAATCGTTGGCGAACACTTACTAGGAGGCATAAAAGAAGTGTTAGGTGATGCAGCAACAGACGAAATCATTCAAGCGTGGGCAGAAGCATATGGAGTTATCGCAGACGTCTTTATTTCGGTAGAAAATGATATGTACAAAGAAGCAGCGGAGCAAGAAAACGGTTTCGAAGAATTTAAAAATTTCAAGATTGTTGATAAAGTGACTGAAAGTGATGTCATTACTTCCTTCTACTTACAACCTGAGGATGGGTCATCCGTTCCAACATACCACCCAGGACAATACATCACGATTCGCCTATCTATCCCAGGTGAAACGTATATGTTTAATCGCCAATATAGTTTGTCACAGGCATCCAATGGAGATACATTCCGTATTTCTGTTAAAAAAGAAAGCGAAATGAATCCAAATGGCAAAGTTTCAGTTTACATGCATCAAAGTGCAAAAATTGGAGACATGATTGAGGTTAGTGCTCCTGCGGGTGAATTCTACTTAAATGTTGATAGTAAACGTCCGGTTACATTAATAAGTGGTGGGGTAGGAATCACACCAATGATGAGTATGTTGGATACGATTGCAAAAGTATCTCCAAGCCGACCTGTTTCCTTCTTACACGGTTCGCGAAATGCAGCATTGCATGCATTCGATGTCAACGTGCGTAAGTTAATGGCGTCAATGGAAGACACCACATACGTGACGTTATATTCTGATGACAATCAAATTTTTACAAAGGCAATTTTAGCAGAAAATGTTCTTCCAAGTAGTGACGTGTATGTATGTGGACCTGTTCCATTTATGAAAGCCGTTATTCAAAGTCTGTATGAGTTAGGTTTTTCAGACGACCATGTACATTATGAATTTTTCGGTCCAGCAGTTTCTCTTGAACCTTTACAGGTATAAGAAAAAAGCTATCACCCAACTGCGGTGATAGCTTTTTCATTTTGTGTTTGTGATATGAAGTCTATTGATAACTGATTGAAGATATCAGGTTGATCAATATTACACACATGTCCAGAATCCTTAATTTTCACGAGTTTAAATTCATCGTTTCTTTTCACCAATTCCTCTACTGGAGGAATAAACAAATAGTCTTCTTCTCCCATTAAAAATAGAGTGGGTATCGAATTGGTCTTCATTTGAAGTCTGGTCAAATATGGATTTATTAACTTCGTTAATGAAAACCATTTTATGAATTCTTTTTGGCACATTTTCTTTGCTTGATTGACGAAAACTAGACGGGATTCTTCATGTCTTTTACTCGGCATAATAATCCATGCAAACAATTTATATAACAGCATATAAGGAACGAAACGCTTTGACACACGTCCTGTCCATAACAATATCTTCGTACGAATATCCAGACGAATGATAGCCCCTCCTAAAATAAGGGATGATACTCGCTTTGGAAAACATTCTGCCATTGTTTGAGCAACAATTGTTCCAAGTGACATGCCAATAACATGTGTTTCTACTATATTTAATTCATCAAGTACATCTTTGACTTCATTTGCAATATGCTTAAATGAATCGCCTTTTTTCCAGCGGCCGCGTGAGGATTGTCCATGACCACGTAAATCCACCAATAATACATTATGTGCTTTACGAAATTCTCTTATTTGTTTATACCATATGGATGAACTCCCACCTGCTCCATGCACAAAAGTTACCCACGGCACTGATGGTGAAGTAATATATGTTTTATAGTGAAGCATTTTACTCAAACTCCTCTACAGTATATCTCTCTCTATTAAACCATTGATCACCTGATTCTATCAATAGAATAGATACTGTTAAAATTTCCACATGCTCCATTTCCCTATGTCGACAAAGC